>JBEVOM010000036.1:0-5842 GCA_040507575.1 Ilumatobacteraceae bacterium | reverse complement strand
CCTCCTGCCCTACACGTTCTCCAAGTTCGGTGTGACCGGCCTCGCACAGGGACTAGCCAATGAATTGGCCGAGCACTCCATCCGTGTCAACAGCGTGCACCCCACCGGTGTGCCGACCGGCATGACGGGCCCTTTGCTCCACGAGCTCTTGGCCGGCAACCCGAAACTCGCAGAGATCTACCAGAACGCCCTGCCGGTCGCCAACGTCGAGCCGATCGACATCAGCAATGCCGTGCTCTTCCTCGCCAGCGACGAGTCACGCTACGTGACGGGGCTGCAGTTCGCGGTCGACGCCGGCACGACAAATCGGTGACGACCGCCGCGGGCGGTCCCGAGCTCCTCGATGGCGTTTGGCTCGTCACCGGAGGCTCGTCGGGCCTGGGTCGCGCCTTGGCCGACGAGGTGCTGCGTCGGGGAGGGCGGGTCGCCGTCACGTCGCGCGACGTTGCGGCGGAAGGTGAGCTGACGCACGATGGACGGCTGCTCTCGCTGCGGCTGGACCTGACGGACCCCTCCACGATCGAGCCGGCGTTCCGTCGGGCCGAGGAGGTGTTCGGTCAGGTCGACGTCTTGGTGAACAACGCAGGCTACGGTCTGCTCGGCGCGGTCGAGGAGACGTCCGACGTGGAGATGCGCGAGCAGATCGAGGCCAACTTCCTCGGGCCCGCCGCGCTGACGTCGCTACTGCTTCCAGGGATCAGGGCACGTGGTCGTGGTGCGATCGTCAACGTCTCGTCCGTCAGTGGCGTCACAGGTGCTCCGGGCTCGGGCTACTACGCCGCGAGCAAGTTTGCGCTTGAGGGCTGGTCGGACTCGCTGCGCCGAGAACTGACGTCGTTCGGTGTGCACGTCCTGGTGATCGAGCCCGGATCTTTCCGGACCAACTTCTTCGGAGGGTCAAGGCGCCACTCCGCGAAGCGGCTGGGCGTTTACCCCGTCGTCGAGCAACGACGCAGCTCGGTCGGGGAGTCACCCGGCCGCCAGCCCGGCGATCCCGAGCGTGGTGCACGGGCGATCCTCGAGGCGCTTCTCTCGCCCTCGCCCCCGGCGCGGCTCGTCCTCGGCGCCGACGCGGTCGACATGGTCGCCGCCGCGCTCACCGACCGCCTGCATGAGGTGGAACAGTGGCGAGAGGTGTCGTCATCGACCGACTTCGCCGTGACCGGCGGCACCCCGGACGGAGGCGAGACCCCGCTGTGACCGCGGAGCAGCCCCTGACCGGGCGGTCCGCGCTCGTCGTGGGCGGCGGACAGGCGCCCGGCGAGACCATCGGCAACGGGCGTGCTGTCGCCATCGAGCTGGCCCGTCGTGGGGCTGTCGTCGTCGTGGCTGACCGCGACCACGACTCGGCGCGGGAGACCGTCGACCTGGTGACCGCCGCGGGTGGACGGGGATGGGCGATCGCGGCCGACATCTCTGTCGATGCGGACTGCGAGAGGCTGGCGGCCCGCGCCGAGGAGCTCACAGGGGGCGTGGACGTCTTGCACAACAACGTGGGCATCATGGTGGGCGGCACGTCAGCAGAGCTCACGGTCGAGGCGTGGCGGCGGTCCTTCGACGTCAATCTCACGGGCACGTGGATGATGTGCCGGGCCGTGCTGCCTGGCATGCGGCAGCGGGGTTCCGGCGCGGTAGTGAACGTCTCGTCGCTGGCCTCTCTCACGGCGGGGCCACGCACGATCGCCTACTCGGTTTCCAAGGCGGCCGTCAACGCGATGACCCGGGCCCTCGCCCTTGAGAACGCGCCGTCGGGCGTCCGGGTCAACGCGATCTTGCCGGGACTCATCGATACGCCGATGGGGGTCGATGGCCCGGCCGCCTCGTCCGGGTTGGACCGCGCCGAGGTGGCTCGACGCAGAGCCGCAATGGCCCCTATGGGGTTCCAGGCCACCGCGTGGGACATCGCCCGGGTGGCAGCGTTCCTCGTCGGCGACGACGCTCGCTTCATCACCGGCGCGCTGCTGCCCGTCGACGGTGGCAGCTCCCTACAGAGCGGCACCGCGGGAGCGCCATGGCTCGGCGATGGCACAGCTCAGGCAGGGCGGTAGAAGCGCCGAGTGCCGCCGTGCACGAGAGGCATGGCCCGCAGGACGAACCGGATCCACGATGGATCGTCGAGCATCACGGTACGGAGCTCCTTGAATGCCGCAAGAGAGCTGAGCTGCCACGTGGAGTGGACCTCGACGTCGAGATAGCCACCCTCGAGCGTCCGCCAGCGGGACTGCAACGTCGCGCCTGCCCTGGCCAGCACGACGTCGTACTCCTGCTCCAGCAGGCCGAGGTAGGTCTCGACGTCGTCGTTGGCCACGCGGGCCGTGATTGTGTAGAGGAAGGGCCGGTCGTCCAGGGTGACCGGCCCTGCCGGCGCGGGTTCGAGCGCGAACGGGTAGGTCAGCACCTTCAGCGACCGTACGTCCACCCCCAGGCGTCGCAGGCCGTCGCGATCCGACCCGGCGACGCCGTCGGGTGAGGCGAGGTAGTGATCAAGCGCCTCGAGGTCGGCGAAGGCTTGTTCCCAGATGTGCGTCCAGGTCAGACCGCCACGACCCTTGCTGGAGAGCCAGCCGATATCGTCGGGGGCGAGCACCGACGTCAGCATGTGATCGCCCCGCACCGCCAGTTCTTCCAGAGCCTGCAGGTCGGCCCCGTCGGCGATGTTCATGAGCAGAATGCGTCGGATGCCGCGAGCAGGACGCGGCGCCCCCTCTGGAACGCGGTAGCGCATCGCCGCGAAGTCGTGAGTGATGCGCTCGGGGCTG
Organism: Ilumatobacteraceae bacterium; assembly: GCA_040507575.1. Taxonomy (GTDB): domain Bacteria; phylum Actinomycetota; class Acidimicrobiia; order Acidimicrobiales; family Ilumatobacteraceae; genus JALZMG01. Next base: position 3,083 of record JBEVOM010000036.1, on the reverse strand, counting down.
TCGCCCAGCAGATAGTTGTCGATCGTGGCGGCATGGAACGGGTGCACCATGTAGGAGCCGGTGTAGGTCTCCTCGTCGCGGAACGTCATCTCCCACACGACCGTGCGACTGTCCTGGTCGATCGCTGCGAACGAGTCGTCAAGTCCCGGGATCAGGTGGTCCGCTGCGGTCAACGCCGCCACCATCTCCTCGATCTTGGCCTCGGGGACGGCTCGCTCGAGCGGGAGGACGTAGAACCTGCGAATCATGATGGGCCGTCTCTCGTCGTGCGGATCACCACTCTACGCAAATCGGGTTAATCATTCAACCGATTTGAGATAGTTGCAAAGTGGAACTACCTTGACACGGCGGGTGATAGTAGTAACAGTAGATCAGTGTATTCAGTTAACTGATGATTGGTGGAATCACATGAGGGCGAAATCGGCACGGACGAGGATCGCAGCGATGATCGGTGTCACGACCATCGCGCTGAGCCTGACGGCGTGCGGCAGCAGCGACGATTCCTCGACAGGCAGTGGGCCGATCACGATCTTCCAGTTCGCCCCCTACGAGTCGCAGACGGCATCGCTGCCCTACATGAAGACGTCGGCGCAGGCTGCCGTCGAGGAGATCAATGCCACCGGCGGCGTCAACGGACGCACGCTGCGCCTGGAGACGTGCAACGAGAAGTACGACGCGAACGAGGCGCTCCGCTGCGCGCAGAAGGCGAAGCAAGAGCACGCGGTCGCCGTCGTGGGGTCGCTGACAGCCTTCGGCGCGCAGGTGATGCCCGTCCTGGAAAGCGCCAAGATCCCCTCTATCGGCAGCGATGCGCTGACACCGATCGACACCAAGAGCCCTGTCAGCTACCTGATCGATGCCGGTGTTCCCGGCTACGCGTCGATGCCTGCAGTGGCCAAGAAGTATCTCGGCGCGACCAAGCTCGCATTGATCCAGCTGGAGTTCGCCAACGCCGACGAGACCAAGGAGTATGTCGAGAAGGGGGCCGAGGAGTCCGGCAGCCAGCTCGTGAGCTCGGCGGAGATCCCGACGGACACCGTCGACTTCAGCCAGTACATTGCCAAGGCCGAGGCCGCCGGTGCCGAGGCGATCGTATCCTCGCTCGCCGCGGAGTGGACCCTCAAGCTCTGGAAGGCGATCGACGCCACCGGCTCGAAGCTCAAGGTGGTCGGCAGCGCGGGCAGCATCACGCCCGATGTGGCCAAGGAGGGCGGCGCCGCCGCCGAGGGCACGTACATCGTGGCGGGCACGCCGTCTGCCGATGAGTCCAACCCGTGGGGCAAGCAGTACGTCGCCGCGATGAAGAAGTATCAACCCAAGGAGACGGTCTACGCCGGCGTGGGATTGAGGTCCTGGGCCGCCGTGCACCTGTTCGCCGACGTCGCCAAGGGCATCGACGGCGACATCACCAATGCGACCATGGCCACCGCGCTCGACCGCGTGCACGACATGCCGTTCATGTGGATCAAGAGGCTGTCGTTCGACCAGCCCGGTCCCATCGCCGCCTACCCGCGCGTGGTTTCCACCGAAGCCTTTCCGGCTCGGATCCAGGGCGGCACGCTGGTCTCCAAGCCGCCGTTCGAGCCGTTCGGGGTCGACTAGCAAGATTGGGCGACAGACTGAACGCGATGAGGGGGCCGCCTCGTCCGGGAGGCGCCTTCGTCGCCCGAGGCCTCAGAACATCGACTCGTTGCGGCCTCCGTCGCAGTTGATCGTCTCGCCTGAGACGTAGCCGCCGTTCTGTGAGCACAAGAAGGCCGCCAACGAGGCGATCTCCGCCGGCTTGCCGAAGCGACGCAGCGGGATGCGCCGGATCTTGTCGTTCAGGAAGTCGTCGGTGCCAGTGCCGAGCTGGTCGGAGTGTGCGGCGGTGTAGTCGTCGTAGGACTCCGTGGCGATGCGTCCGGTGCCGATCGTGTTCACCGTGATCCCGAACGGGCCCAGCTCGTTGGCGAGGGTCTTGCTCAGCCCCACGGCCGCGATGCGGGTGGTGTTGGCGAGGACGTAGGGGAGCTCGTCGCTGCGTAGGGGTTGCTTGACGGTGCGCGAGCCGATCGTCAGCACGCGGCCCCATTGGCGCTCCTTCATGCCGGGGCTGACGGCCCGCACGAGGTTGGCGAAGCCGATCACTGTCATGCGGAAGGACTCCTCGAGGTCACTGTCGCTGACGTCTTCGAACCCGCCCGCCCGGGGGGTCACGCCGTTGTAGACCGCGATGTCTACGGGACCCAGCTCCTGCTCGACCTGGGCAACCGCGGACTGGGCCGATCCGGCCGCGGTCATGTCGACGCCCAGGCCGAACGCCGTGCCGCCCGATGCGCTGATCTGGCCGGCAGTGGCTCTGGCAGCAGGGTCGTCGCGCCCCACGACGGCCACGGCGCACCCCTCCGCGGCCAGGATCTCCGCGATCGCGCGTCCGATGCCGCGGGTGCCGCCCATGACGAACGCGACCCGTCCGCGGATGCCCAGATCCATGGGTGGTCCCTCTCAGTTGATGTGCATGCGGGCGGCATAGCTGCCGATCGCGGCGAGTTTTTGGTCCAGCGAACCGCTCGTGGCGGTCTCGCGGTCGAACGGGTGCAGCTGCACGCTGGTGATGCCCAAGTCGTCGAGGCGTTCGAGGTCTGCGGGGCCGGTCACGTCGGTCGGCACGACATTGACGTGGAAGTCGCTGCGTTCGCGTCCGCTGCGCTGCAGCCCGGCGTGCAACGCCGGCAGCCACTCGTGCTCGTACTCGTCGATCGTGGCCGGCATTGCGACGTAGCCGTCGCCGATGCGGGTGGCCCGTTCGAGCGCTGCCGCAGAGATGCCTCCGAGCAGGAGCGGGGCAGGGAATGCCGGGACAGGGAACATGCCCACGTCGGAGAAGTCGTGGTGCTTGCCGTCGTACGATGCCGGCTGGTGACCCCAGAGGGCCCGGAGGATCTCGACCGACTCCTCGGTGCGCCGCCCGCGTGTCGTGAAGTCCGTTCCGATGAGGGCGAACTCGTCCGGCAGCCAGCCGACGCCGATGCCGAGCTCGAACCGGTGGGGGAAGAGGGCCGCGATGCTGCCGACGGTCTTGGCCACCAGAACCGGCGCCC
>JBEVOM010000170.1:0-7058 GCA_040507575.1 Ilumatobacteraceae bacterium | reverse complement strand
TCCACCTGACCGGGCGGGTCAGGTGGACGGTCCCCCGTCGACCGTGGGTGCGCCGAGGCCGACGCCGGCCGTGTCGTCTGCGGCCGGGTGACGGGTCGCCGTGTGATGTGCCGCCGTGTCACCGTCACCGTTGCCGGCGTCGGTGTTGACCGGGGTCAGGCCGGCGTCGCTGTAGGCGGACACGAGGTGGGCCACCTCGACGTCGCCCTCGACGAACTCCCGGGTGCGCTGCAACATGACGTCGGCCGTGCGGGTCCGCCGCTCGTGCTGACGCAGGTGCTCGCCCCACGTCGCGGTCGTGAACGTCTCGACGAACCGGTCGGTGTCGGCGAGGTCACGGAACAGCCACCACTCGCTCGCCCCGCTCCGCCGGCGGTCGCGCTCGACCCGGCGCATCATCTCCGTGAACTCGGCGTGGGCAGCCTCGGGAACCCGGTACGAGACGGTGACGAGCACGGGGCCGTCGTCAGGACCCGGGTGCAGGTTGATGATCGGCTCGCTCGGCGTCGCCGGGCTGAGGTCCAGGTCCCCGGCCGCCGCCAGCTTCCACCTGAGGATCGTGAACGAGCCCAGCGCGGCGACGAGGGCCGCCGAGACGTAAGCAGCCGGGATGCTCCAGTCGGCGATGATGCCCCAGATCGCCGAGCCGATGGCCATCGAACCGGCCAGTGCGAGCATGTAGATCCCGAGGCCGCGGGCCCGCACCCACCACGGGAGGATCCCTTGCATCGACACGTTGAGCGACACCGTTCCGGTCGTCCAGGCACCACCGGCGAGGAACAGGGCCGGGCCGACCAGCCAAGGGTTGGGGACCAGCCCGACGACCAACAGGCAGGCGGCCACTGCGATCGTCGACGCCCACACGAGATGATCCGTGTGCAGCGCGACGTCGAGGCGTGGGCGGAGGATCGCCGCGGCCGCCGCACCGATCCCGAAGCACCCGAGCAGGACGCCGTACCCCCCCGAGCCCAAGTCGAGCTGGTCGCGGACGACGGTCGGCAACAGCGACTGGAACGCCGCGGCCGGTGCGGCGAACACGACGGTGCGGACCAGCACGGCGCGTAGCCCCGGCGCGTTGGCGCCGTAGCGGAGGCCGGCCCGCACGGCACCGCGGAGCGACTCGTTGGACAGGCGGATGGACGTCCGCGCCGGCCGCCACCAGGCCAGCACCACGATGACGCCGAGGAACGACGCGGCGTTGACCGCGAACGCCCAGCCCGGCCCGGCGGCGGCGACGAGCGCACCGGCGAGCGCCGGGCCGATGGCGCGACCGGCGTTGAACGTCAGGCTGGACAGCGCGACGGCTTGGCCGAACTCCTTGGCCGGCACGAGGTCGGGCTGGATCGCCTGCCAGGCCGGCATCATCAGCGCCCCACCGGACCCGAGGGCGAACGTCAGGGCCAGCAGGCTGGCCGGCGTCACGTGGTCGGTCATCGTCAGGATGGCGAGGGCACCCGCGCAGGTGACCATCCACGCCTGCGTCGCGAGCAGCAGCAGCCGGCGGTCGAAGATGTCGGCCAGCGCGCCGGCCGGCAGTCCGAGGAGCAGCATCGGGAGCAGGCTCGCCGTCTGGATCAGCGCGACGAGGGTGCGCGACGACGTCAGGTCGCCCATCAGCCACGCCGCGGCAACGGTCTGGAAGAACGTTCCGATGTTCGATCCGAGCTGGGCGGCGAACAGCGCGGCGAACACCTTGTGGCGAAGTGGTGCCCAGGGTGACATGCGTGTCATCGACACGTCACGGGGTCCCAGCTCGCTCATCGGGATGATGCTCTCGCGTCGGGCACGGTGGCGTCTACATCAGATCTCCTGGACCGTCCGCGGATCGTCGTCAGATCGACACTGTCGCGATGGCCCGCGACTGCCGATGTTGCGCGGTGCGCTTCATGAGGGTCGTGTCGTTGATCGCCGGCATCGCCCTCCTCGCGACCGGGCTGGCATCGATCCTCGGACGCCGGGCGGATGTCGGCCACGAGCGCGATCGCCGGCTGGAGAGCGCGGCCCAGATGGTCGCCGCCCAACTCGACGCCGGCATCGCCCGCATCGACGCCGTCCTCGCCGTCTCGACGGTCCTGACGCCTGTGGACGTGATCGGTGACGCCCTCGCGCTCCCGGTGTGCAGCGTCCCTGCCACCGCGGGCGCCACGGCCACCGCCTGCTCGGCCGGCGAGCCGCTGGCCGCCGACGCCAGCGCCGTCGCAGCCGCGCTCGCCGCTTCCCGGCCGGGGGAGCCGGCCGTCGTCGTGGCTGCCGCGGACGGCCGGCCCGATGGTCCTGCCGACCACGTCGTCGTCGCCGTCGACCAGGGCGAACGCCAGCTGTACGTCGCCGTGGCGCTCGAGTCGCCGGTGCCGGGTGGGACGACGGCCCAACTCGTCGCAGTCGACGGTGAGACGCTGCTGCGGCCGCACACGATGGGTGGAGAGCGGCGCTTCGCGACACCATCGATCGTCGAGTTCGAGGACCGGCCGTGGGCCGTTCGCACGACCACCGCGGCCAGTGTGCACCTCACGTCCCGAGAGCGCTGGTTGGCCGGCGCTCAGCTCGCCCTCGGTGCTGTCCTCGCTGCGCTGGCGCTCGGCGGGATGGTCGCCGACCACCGTTCGCTGCAGCGGCGGGCGACGACCGACGCGCTCACCCGCCTTCCGAACCGGGGGGAGTTCGAGCGTCGGAGCGCCGAACTGCTGGCCCGCCTCGGGCGCGACGGCGGGCGGGCCAGCCTCATGATGATCGACCTCGACCACTTCAAGGTCGTCAACGACACGATCGGTCACGACGCCGGAGATCAGGCGCTCGTCGCGGCGGCGGAGGGCTTGCGGCAGGCGGTGCGCGAGACCGACCTCGTGGCCCGGTGGGGCGGCGACGAGTTCGTCGTGCTGCTGCCCGGCATCGTCGACGCCCGCGCCGTCCCCGAACGGGCATCCATGATCGCCGACGCCATTGCGGCGGCCTCGGCGCGCGCCGGCTTCGAGGTGACCGCGAGCGTCGGCGCAGCGTTGTTCCCGACCCACGGCCGGCGCCTCGAGGACCTCGTGCGCACGGCCGACCGCGCCATGTACGTGGCGAAGGTCCACGGGCTCCCCTCGTAGCGGCGCGGCGCGAGCACGTCGGCGCGCCCACTGCCCCGGGCGGGGGCGAGTCCTACAGTGGGCGCCGTGCGGCCGACCCTCACATCGAAGCTGGCGGGGTTCGGAACGACGATCTTCGCCGAGATGTCGGCGCTCGCGGTGAGCACCGGTGCGATCAACCTCGGCCAGGGGTTCCCTGACACCGACGGTCCCGTCGAGGTCCTCGACGCCGCCGTCGCCGCCATCCGCAGCGGGGTCAACCAGTACCCGCCGCTGGCCGGGATCCCGGAGCTGCGCCACGCCATCGTCCGCCACCAACGGCGCTTCTACGGCCTCGTCCATGACCCCGACCGCGAGGTCCTGGTGACCGCCGGCGCGACCGAGGCACTCGCCGGCGCGCTCCTCGGGATGCTCGACGACGGCGACGAGGTCGTGGTGTTCGAGCCGATGTACGACAGCTACCAGGCGTGCATCGCGCTGGCCGGCGCCCGTGCCGTCCCCGTCCTGCTGCGGCCCGAGGCGTCGGCCGGCGGCGAGACCCGGTACCGCTTCGACCCGGCCGAGTTGCGGGCCGCCATCGGCCCGCGCACGCGGTTGATCTTGCTCAACACGCCGCACAACCCGACGGGCAAGGTCTTCGACGGCGAGGAGCTGGCGAGCATCGCCGAGCTCGCCATCGACCACGACCTCGTCGTCGTGACCGACGAGGTCTATGAGCACCTCGTGTTCCCCGGCTCCGTCCACGTCCCGCTGGCCACCCTGCCCGGGATGGCCGAGCGGACGCTGACGATCTCGTCGGGCGGCAAGACGTTCAGCACGACCGGCTGGAAGATCGGCTGGATGTGCGGGCCGGAACGTCTCGTGGCCGCCGCCCGCACCGCCAAGCAGTTCCTCACCTACGTCAACGGGGCACCGTTCCAACCGGCCATCGCCCTCGGGCTCGATCTCGGCGACGACGTCTACGCGGCGATCGCCGCCGATCTGACGACCAAGCGCGATCACCTCGTCGCCGGGCTGCGCGCCGCCGGGTTCACGACGTTCGTGCCCGAGGCGACGTACTTCTCCACGGTCGACGTCCGCCCGGTGCAACCGGACGGCGACGGCATGGCGTTCTGCCGGGCCCTGCCTGCCCGCTGTGGCGTCGTCGCCATCCCGAACGAGGTGTTCTACGCCCGTCCCGAGCACGGCCGGCACCTCGTGCGCTTCGCCTGCTGCAAGCGAGTCGAGGTCCTCGACGAGGCGGCGGGCCGGCTTGCCACGCTGTCCACCGGAGCGACCGCGTGAGCGGCGGCAGCCTGCGGATCGCGGCGATCCAGCACGACATCGCCTGGAACGACCGCGACGCCAACTTCGAGCACCTCGCGCCGATGATCGGCGCTGCGGCTGGCGCCGGCGCCGGGCTCGTGGTGTGCACCGAGACGTTCTCCACCGGATTCGCGGTCGACGTCCCCGACCTCGGTGAGCCCGAGGGCGGCCCGTCGTCGACGTTCCTCGTCGACCAGGCCGCCCGGCACGGCGTGTGGGTCGGCGGCTCGTGTCCCGAGGTCCCGCCCGACGCGCCGGCCGACGACCAGCGGCCGTACAACACGTTCGTCCTCGCCGGTCCCGACGGCACCGTCCACCGCTACCGCAAGATCCATCCGTTCACGTTCGGCGGTGAGCAGCAGCACTTCCGGGCTGGCACCGAGCACGTGACCGTCGACATCGAAGGCCTGCGGGTCAGCCTGTTCGTCTGCTACGACCTGCGCTTCGCCGACGAGTTCTGGCCGTTGGCCGGCGACACCGACGTCTACCTCGTGCCAGCCAACTGGCCGGCCAAGCGGCGCCTCCACTGGCAGTCGTTGCTCCAGGCCAGGGCGATCGAGAACCAGGCCTACGTCATCGGCGTCAACCGGGTCGGTGAGGGCGGTGGCCTCGCCTACTGCGGCGACAGCCGGATCGTCGATCCCCTGGGTGAGCTGCTGGCCACGGCCGCCCAGACCGAGAGCATCCTGCTCGCCGACGTGTCGGCCGCCCACGTCGCGTCGACGCGCGACCACTTCCGGTTCCTCCAGGACCGTCGCTGACCGTCGCGTCGGCTGCTCCCGGCGCGCGCAGATCACAGGACGCGAAACTCCGCGGCGTGGGCGAAAGGGGTCGCGCGGGGGGCCGTATCCTGGCGACATGCTGTTCCGCACCAAGACCGCCATGGTGTCGGAGGCCGACGCGCTCCCCGGGCGCACCGACCAGACGATGCCGATCCCCGACGCCCACTACGTCAACGGGCACCCCCTGCAGGGCCCGTGGCCGCAGGGTTACGCGACGGCCGTGTTCGGCCTGGGCTGCTTCTGGGGCGCCGAGAAGCTGTTCTGGACGATCCCCGGCGTCTGGTCGACGGCTGCCGGTTACGCGGGTGGCTTCTCGCCGAACCCGACGTACGAGGAGGTGTGCTCCGGACGCACGGGTCACGCCGAGGTCGTCCTGGTGGTGTTCGACCCGGAGGTCGTCACCTACGAGCAGCTGCTGAAGGCGTTCTGGGAGGATCACGACCCGAGCCAGGGCATGCGTCAGGGCAACGACGTCGGCACGCAGTACCGCAGCGTGGTGTACACCACCGACGATGCCCAGCGAGCCGCCGCCGAGGCGACCCGGGCGACGTTCGGAGACGCGTTGCAGGAGGCCGGCTTCGGTGAGATCACCACGGAGATCGCGCCGCTCGGCGACTTCTACTACGCCGAGCCGTACCACCAGCAGTACCTGGCCAAGAACCCGGCGGGCTACTGCCCGCTGCACGCTACGGGCGTGTCCTGCCGCGTCTGAGGCGGCCCACGTCACCGAGAACGGGCCGGCGACGCCGAGTACTCTCGGCGCCGTTGGCGCGATGACGCAGCGGTCGTGAAAGGACCCCCGATGAGCTTCTTGGACAAGGCGAAGGATCTGGCCGGCGATGTCGTCGACAAGGCCGGCGACGTCGTCGACAAGGTGGGCGAGAAGGTGCCGGACTCCGTCAAGGAGACGGCAAGTGAGCTGGCCGACAAGGCCGGCGAGGTCGTCGAGAAGGTCAAGGACAAGCTGGGCATCGGCCATGGCGGCGACGCCGGCACCACGGCGCCGCCCGCCGCGCCACCGACGGACACGCCCGTCCCCTGAGCCGTCGCCGTCACGGGCGGTGCGCCCGGGCTCAGCCCACGTCGAAGCAATCGATGGCGGCCTCGTTCTGCACCGCAGCGGCGTCGATGGACACGACGATGTCGGCACGGCACGTCTCGGCGTCGATGTCGGCCGTCCCGCTGTAGGTCGCCTCGATCGCCTCCCCCGAGCTCGTGGCGCCGACCTGACCGAGCTCGCGCTTGTCCTCCTCCGAGCAGCCCGCGGCGCAGGCGAGGATCCGGCCGCTCCCGCGAGGACGGTCGCGCCGATCGACCGCGGCCGGCGGGCCGCCCCGAGCAGCCCGGCGACGGTGAGCGCGAGCGTCGCCGCCGCCGACGACAGGCTGTGCACGGCGTCGGCCGTCGGACCGGACTGCTCGGGGTTGGTGCGGAACGACCCGGCGACGACCATGCCGGCGCCGGCGACGAGCACCAGCACGCCCGTCAGCCACGCCATCCGCCCGCCGGCGGAGGCACCGAACCGCCGGCGCCGGACGTGGAGCGCAGTGAGCAGGAACCAGGCCAGGACCGCACCGGCGAGGACGCGCGGCACGCCGCCCGACGTGCCCGAGCCGCGCGCCAGTTGCGTCGCCCCGGCGGCGACCGCTGCGAGCACGGACAGGCCGAGCGACGCCCAGCGGACCGAGCGCCGGCCGACCGAGCTGCGCTCGGTGCTGAAGCGCGACAGCCGCGACCTCGTCGCCGAGTTCCGGTCCATGGCTCCGGCACGCCAGCCGATCTCGTTGCAGCGCTGGGGACCGCGCCGCGTGCTGCTGGCGCTGGGCGTCGTCGGGCTGGGGCGTCGTGGGGGTTTTGTAAGGGCGGGGGGGGGGGCGGCGACAAAAGGTCTTACCCCCAAAAA
>JBEVOM010000021.1:0-62190 GCA_040507575.1 Ilumatobacteraceae bacterium | reverse complement strand
CCAGCGCTCGGCCGTCGCCACGACGGCCGGGCACACGAAGCCACCGAGGCTCGGCCCGTCCGGGCCGAGGATGACCGGCATGTCCCCGGTCATGTCGACGGCACCGATGGCGTAACCGGTGTCATGGATGTTGGAGGGGTGCAGACCGGCCTCGCCCCCGTCGGCGCGGGCCCACTCGAGGCGGGGCCCGACGAGCCGGACGCCGGTCCGGGCGGAGTTGTGGTGCACGACCCACTCGGCGCGGAACAGCTCGGCGAGCCCGTTGGTCGTCAAGAAGTCGGGGGCCGTGTGCGGGCCGACGAGCACGCCGATCTCCCAGGCCGACCCGAGGACCGGCGCGACGCCAGGTGCCAGCGCCGTCGGGATGCGCGCGCCGCCCGCGGCCGGGCCGACGCGTAGGACGTCCGGCGACCGCAGCACGCGGCCCCCGTTCGCGCCGAGCCCGCCCAGCGTGAACGTCGAACGGCTGGCCAGGTACGGCGTGTCCGCGATCCCACCACGCACGGCGAGGCTGGCCCGCAACCCGGGGCCGGTCACCGCACCGATGGCCACGACGGCGCCGGCGGACACCACCACGGGCGTCCCCGCGGCTGCCGGCACGCCGGCGACGGTCATCGGCATCGCCGCGCCGACGATCGCGACGACGGCCGGCGCGGTGAACCGCAGCGTCGGCCCGCTGCCGGTCAGCTCCAGCGCGGCGGCCGTCGCCGGGTTGCCGACCACGAGGTTGGCCAGGCGGTGCGACAGGTCGTCCATCGGACCGCTCGGCGGTACGCCGACGTGCCAGTACCCGACCCGGCCGGGCAGGTCCTGCACGGTGGTGAACGCCCCGCCGTCCAGGACGAGGATGTCGCCGGCGGGTGCGGGGTCTGGTCCGCCGGGCAGGTTGCGCGGGCCGCAGACGGTCGGGCCGGTCACGGTGGCGCGGCGCGCGCGTGCAGGGGCTCGGACGAGACGATGATGCGGATGGACGTGGGGTCGAAGCCGTTGCAGGGGTTGTTGATCTGGGGGCAGTTGGAGATCAGGACCAGGACGTCCATGTCCGCGCGGACCGTCACCGAGAGGCCCGGCGCGGAGATGCCGTCGACGATGCCGAGGGTGCCGTCGGCACCCACCGGCACGTTCATGAACCAGTTGATGTTCGACACCAGGTCGCGCTTCCCGAGACCGTGCTCGGCACCCGCGGCCAGGAAGTTCTCGACGCACGCGTGCTGGTGGAACGTGTGGTGGCCGTAGCGCAACGTGTTCGACTCGCGGCTGCACGCACCGCCGATCGTGTCGTGGTAGGCGCACGTGGAGTCGACGATCGTCATCATGGGACGACCCTCGTTCGACAGCAGTCGGGTCCCGGTGACGAGGAAGATGTTGGCCTGGGCGCAGATCGTGTCGGCGGCCGAGTAGCGCTCAGCCGTGTCGACGGCGTTGTACAGCAGGCAGTCGACGGCCTGGTTGCCCTCGAGGTCGACGATCGTCAGGAACTGCCCGGCGGACACGACACCGGACCATGCCGATCGCGCCCACACGGTGACGTCGGTGTCGGCGGCATCCGGGCTCATCGTGCCCCCGCCAGGTGGTCGTCGGTGTTCTCGAACGCCCGCTGGCGTTCCGGCGACGTGGACCGCAACGGGTCGTTCGCCGGACGGCCGGCGATCCAGGCCGTGCAGCGCACCACGGACGAGGTGTAGGTCGGCCGTCGGTCGAGGGGGTGCGGGACGTTGGCCAGGAGGACCAGGACGTCGAGCTCGGCCCGCAGCTCGACCGCCGTCGACGGCCGCGGCTCGCCGTCGAGCGTCAGCGAGCCGTCCTCGGCGACGACGACGCGCTTGAACAGGTTCACGCCCGCAGGAAGGTCGCGGGCGGCGAGGCCCTGCTTGGCGGCGGCCACCACCAGCAGGTCACGGCCGCTGGGCGTGGCGCTGTGGATTCCGCTGTCGCCGAAGCGGGCAGCCGTCGCCGCCGGGGTCGACGTGCCGCAGAGCGCGTCGTGACGCCCGCTCGTGTCGGTCACGAACGTCATCAGCACACGGCCCATGTCGGACAGCAGCAGCGCCGTCGGACCGAGGTAGGCCTGCCACTGCACCTTGACGGTGTCGGCGACGTTGATCCGCTCGGCGGGGTGATGGGCGTTGTGCACCACGAGGTGCACGCACGCGTCGCCGCCGGTGTCGACGATGCGCAGCACGGCGTCCCGCGGGAGCACCCGCCCGGCGTATCCACCGGGCCCCACGGTCTCGTCCCAGATCACGGTGGCGGGGTCGAGGCCCACCGGGAGCGCACCGCCGACGCCCGACGAGGCCGGGATCGCCCGGCCCGTCTCGGCGACCGCGCCCGCCTGCGCCCGCGCGTGGTCACGAGCCCCCTGCAAGCTCGACGTCCTCGGACCCGGCATCACCCCGTCATCCTTTCGATGTTGCTTCGAAACTCGGATTGTGGAACCGTCGGCCGCCCGACGCAATCGCGGCGGTCGACCTTTCACACGCCGGAAACGTGAACCGTCCGGACGGGCAGGGACACGGGGTGCACCGCCTCGTGTCTCGTACGCTCGCCGCGGTGAGCACCAGTCGGCAGACGGGACGACCGCGACTGAACCCCCGCGAGTTCGTCGGCGATCCCTCCGACGAGATCATGGCTGTCGCCAGCCGCCTGTTCCGGGAGCGAGGGGTGGCGGCGACGACGATGTCGCAGATCGCCCGAGAGGCCGGACTTCAGCAGTCCTCGCTCTACTACTACTTCCGGAGCAAGGAGGACGTGCTCTCGGCGATCGTGGCCAAGGCCAACGTGGTGCCACTTGCGCACGTCGCTCGCGTGCAACGCGACGGCGGCCCGGCCTCGGTGCGGCTCTTCCGGTTCGTGCGCGGCGACGTCGCCGCGCTCTGCGGCCTGCCGTTCGACATCAACGAGGTCCACCGGTACGCAGCGCGCGACCGGGTGCGCTTCTCCCGGTACTGGCGGGAGCGCCGACGGCTGGAACGGACGCTGGCGGCGATCCTCGTCGACGGCACGACCGACGGCGAGCTGCGCGACGTCGAACCCCGGCTCACCGCGCTCACGATCATGTCCAACGACGAAGCGGTGCAGAACTGGTACCGCGTCGACACCGTCCCGACGCACGACGTCGGCACGATCAGCACGTCGCTCGCCGAGCTCACCGTCGGGGGGCTGCTCAAGGACTCCCGCCGCCTCACCACGGTCCGGCGGAAGGCCGACGTCCTGGACGGCTGACGGGGCCGAACATCGCTGGCCCGACCTTTCGAAGGGTCTTCGAAATGCGACCTCCGTTCGCGACCCCGAAACGTGGTCGAAACGCGCGCTCCCTACGTTCTGACCAGGATCGCGAACGAGAGGACGTCCCGATGACGGGGAGCAGGTGGCAGCGGGCGGCTGCCGTGTTGCCGGCACTGGCGCTGGTGGCGGTCGCCGCCGCCTGCGGTGGTGACGACGACGACGCATCGACCGACGCCGGGACCACGCCGGTCGCGAGCAGTCCGACGACGACCGGGGGCACTGATGTCGCGGGCGGCGACACCGGGCCCTCGGTCGCGCCGGCCGACATGTCCGCCGACACGGCGGGAGGCAGCGCACCGGCCACCGACGGAGCCACGCTGCGCGTCGGGTACAGCGCCTGGCCGGGCTGGTTCCCACTCGCCGTGGCCGAGGAGCAGGGCTTCTTCGCCGAGGCCGGCGTGGACGTGGAGCTCACGTTCTTCGTCGACTACATCTCGTCGCTCGACGCCCTGGCCGCAGGGAGCATCGACGTCAACACCCAGACGCTCAACGACACGATCTTCGCCGTCGCTGCGGGGAGCCCGCAGCGCGTCATCGCCACCAACGACAACTCGACCGGCAACGACGCCATCATCTGCGACGCGTCGATCACGTCGGTGAGCGACCTCGCCGGCAAGTCGATCGCCGCCGAGCCGGGCGTCGTCGACCACTTCCTGCTGCTCCAGGGCCTCGCGGAAGAGGGCATGTCGGAGGCCGACATCGATTTCCAGGGGCTCCCGACCGCGGCCGCCGCAGCAGCGTTCGCCGGCGGCGAGTTCGACTGCGTCGGGGTGTTCGCCCCGTTCACCGTCCAAGCCCTCGAGCGGGAGGGGTCGAAGGTGCTGTTCAGCTCGGCCGACTTCCCCGGAGCGATCTCCGATCACTTCGTCGCCACCGCCGACGCGGTCGCCGACCACCCCGACGAGCTGCAGAAGCTCGTCGACGCCTGGTACCTCACGATCGACTGGATCGAGGCCAACCCCGACGAGGCGACGGCGATCATGGCCGCCAAGGCCGATGTGACCACTGAGGAGTACGCCGAGTTCGCCGAGGGCACGACGATCTTCACCGCCGAACAGGCGCTCGACTCGTTCGAGGACCGCGCCGGCGATCCGACGTCCCTGCCCGAGATGGCGCGGCGGATCAACCCGTTCCTCGTCGAGTCGGGGCTGACCGAGCAGGAGGCTGATCTCACCGACCTGTTCGTGCCCGACTACACGTCGGCGTACATCGAGAGCGCCGGGGATTGAGCTCGCGGCCGCCGGCCGCCACCCCGGTGCCGGAGCGGATGACCGGAGCCGACGACGGGGCGGCCGGCGCCGCCCGAGCGGTTGCGGCGGCGAGGAGCCCAGGCCGACCGACGCGGGGTCGGCGCCAGCACCAGCTGCTCCGGATCCGCGGGGGCATCAGCCTGCCGTGGCGGATCGGACTCGGCGTGGTGGGCGTGGCGGTGCTGTTCGCGGCGTGGGCGATCACGTCCCAGATCCTCGACAGTGCGACATCGTTCCTCGTTCCGTCGCCGGCCGCGACGTGGGACGCGTTCGTGCGGTTGTGGCAGGACGGCACGCTCGGTGACGACCTGATCGCGTCCGTGCGCCGGGTGGTCATCGGCTATGCGATCTCGGTGGCCATCGGTGTCGTCATCGGCATCGCCATCGGGAGCTTCGCGTCGGCCGAGGCCTACTTCGAGCCCCAGATCGGCTTCCTGCGCTACATCCCAGCGACGGCGCTGACCCCCCTGCTGCTCCTGTGGCTGGGCATCGACGAGAGCCCGAAGATCACGCTGATCGTGCTGGGCACGGTCTTCTACAACATCGTGATGGTCGCCGACGTCGCCCGATCGGTGCCGCGGGAGCTGATCAACGCGGCGGCGACGTTGGGCGCCGGCCGATGGGCGACCCTGCGTCGGGTCATCGTGCCCCACTCGATCCCCGGCATCATCGACGTCACCCGCATCAACCTCGCCGCGGCGTGGCTGATGCTCGTCGTCGCCGAGCTGTTGGCGGCGCAGGAGGGCCTGGCGTTCCGCATCGTCCGGGCCCAGCGCTTCCGGGCCATCGACACGATGTTCGCCCTCTTGATCGTGTTCGGGGTGATCGGGCTGGTCAGCGACGTGGCCCTGCGCCAGCTGCGGACGTTCGTCGCCCGTTGGGCCCGGCCGTGACCGCGATCGCCGGACCGGAGCCCCTGGCCCGGCCGAGCAAGCTCGTCGTCGACGGTGTGGCCAAGACGTTCCGCAGCGGCGGGCGGCCCGTCGATGCCCTCGCCGACGTCGCGATGACGGTCGACGCCGGCGAGCTCGTGTGCCTCCTCGGTGCGTCGGGATGCGGGAAGTCGACGCTGCTCAACATCATCGCCGGCCTCGACCAGCCGACGGCCGGCGCCGTGCTCGTCGACGGCGAGCTCGTCGTCGGACCGGGCGCCGATCGCGGCGTCGTGTTCCAGCAGTACTCGTTGTTCCCGTGGCTCTCGGTCCGCCGGAACATCGGCTTCGGTCTCGAGCTGGCAGGAGTCCCGCGGGCGACGCGACAGGCCCGTGTCGAGGAGCTGCTCGGGATCATGCACCTCGCCGAACACGCCGACCGCTTGCCGCGCGAGCTGTCGGGCGGGATGCGCCAACGGGTGGCCATCGCCCGGGCGCTGGCACCCGAACCGGATGTGCTCCTGCTCGACGAGCCGTTCGCCGCGCTCGACGCCCAGACCCGACGCCGGATGCAGGACTTCTTGCTGACGGTCTGGAAGCGCACGGGCTGCACCATCGTGATGGTCACCCACGACGTCGAAGAGGCGATCTACGTGAGCGGCCGGATCTACGTGATGACGCCGCGGCCGGGGCGCATCAGCGAAGTCGTCGACGTGCCGTTCGGCGACCGCTCGTCCGCAGTGCTCCGGGACCCGCGGTTCCTCGACCTGCGCGACGAGCTGTCGGAGCTCGTCAGCTCGCGGACCACCGCGCACCGTTTCGCCTTCCACGTCGAGGGGTAGCCGCTCGCCCGGCCAAAGGAGGTCGGATGACATTCATCCTGTGGTTGCTGGCAGTGATCCTGGTGATCGCCGGCATCGTCGCGCTGTTCCGCAAGCAGGTGCTCTGGGGCATCCTGCTCATCGTGATCGGCTTCGCGGTCGGACCCGGCGGCGCGTCGATCTTCACGTAACGGAAGGTTTCACGTCGCAGACGGCCGGGCCGGCGGCGACAGGCGCGAGCCCGGCCCGGCCTCATGCCACTTCCAAGGGGCGCTTGCGATGCTGCTTCTCGACCGTGAGGAGCAGCGACATGACGACCAGGACCCGATGATCAGCCTCGAGACGACGGCATCGCTGGTCACGACCCTCCGCCACCGCGTCGACGGTGACGTCCTCGAGCCCGGCGACCCCGGGTTCGCAGAGGCCGGACGTCCCTGGAACCTCGCGTTCCACCACGCACCGGCCGTGATCGTCGTGGCCGACGACGTCGGGGACGTGATCGCCGCCGTGACGTTCGCGGCCGCCGTCGGTCGCGGCCTCGGCGTCCAGTGCAGCGGTCACGGCGTCACGGCCTGCGTCGACGGCGTGCTCCTCGTCACCGATCGGCTCGACGACGTCGAGATCGACGTCGAGGCCCGAACGGCCTGGGTCGGCGCCGGCTGCTCGGCAGCCACGGTGCTCGCCGCCGCCGCGGCCCACGGCCTGGCCCCCCTCGTCGGCTCCTCGCCCTCGGTCGGCATGGTCGGCTACACGCTCGGCGGGGGACTCGGTTGGCTGGCGCGGCGATTCGGGCCGGCGTGCGACGCGGTGCGCTCGTTCGAGGTCGTGACGCCGGATGGCGAGCTGGTGCGGGCCGGCCACGACGAGCACCCTGAGCTGTTCCGGGCCCTGCGCGGCGGAGGCGGGTGCGCCGGCGTGGTCACCGAGATGGAGATCGAGCTGTTCCCGGTCGCCGACGTCTACGCCGGGAACCTCTACTACCCGGCCGCGATGGCCGCCGAGATCGTCGCCCGCTGGGCCACGTGGGTGCGGGACGTGCCCGACGAGCTGACGTCAGCCGTCGTGCTGGCCAACCTGCCGGACGCACCAGGCCTGGACGACGCGGTCCGGGGCCGGTCGATGACCGTGGTGCGGGGCTGCTGGTGCGGTCCGTCGGATGCGGGTCGGGAGCTCCTCGACACGTGGCGGGCGATCGCGCCGCCCGACGTCGACGAGTGGTCGGTGATGCCGTTCGCCGATGCCGCGACGATCAGCCGCGATCCCGCAGATCCGACTCCGATCGTGGGGACCGGTGGATGGCTCGAGGATCTCGACGAGCCCGCCGGCGCCGAGGTCGGCGCCGTCCTGGCGGCGGCGACGTTCGGCGACGGGGCGCGCGGCGACGCCGCGCCGCCGCTCCTGTTCAGCCAGATCCGCCACGTCGGCGGCGCCGTCGCGCGTGGCGATCGTGACCACTCGTCGATGGGCAACCGCGACCGTCAGTTCCTGTTGCAGCTCGTCGGTAGCGGTCCGACCAGCGCCGCGGCGGCGACCGTCGCCGCCCACCAGCGGTCGACGTCGGCCCGGCTGGGTCACCACCTCAGCAAGCGCACGTTCGTGAACGTGCTGGACGGCGAGCAGCGCCGCCACTGTGCGAAGGACGCGCTCGATCCCGACGGTCGCGAGGCGATCGCCAGGGCACGGGCACTCCACGATCCCGCCGACGTCCTGCGCTTCGGCATCGATCACGCCGACTGAGGGCGGGCCGCGGGCGGCGCGACCTGCAGCGGCAGCGCCACCGTGACCGTGGTCCCCCGACCGAGCTCGCTGTCCACCGTGATCGTGCCGCCGTGGGCGGTCACGGCGGCGTCGGCGATCGACATCCCGAGGCCGCTGCCACCCCGGTTGCGGGCTCGCGCCGGGTCGGCGCGGTAGAAGCGCTGGGTCACCTTCGCTGCGACGTCGGCCGGCATGCCTGGACCGTGGTCGGTGACGGCGAGCCGCGCGTCGGGACCGGCGATCGCCACCCGCACGTCGATGGGCGTGCCGGCCGGGGTGTGCACGAGCGCGTTCCCGACGACGTTGGCGATCACCTGGCGCAGGCGGTCCTCGCCGCCGAGCACGACGGCCGGCACCGGGAGGTCGGTGGAGATCGACCGCTGCGGATCGACGGCGGCAGCGTCACGGGCTGCGTCGGCCGCCAGGAGCGACAGATCGACGGCCCGGCGCTCCAGGGGGCGTCCCTCGTCCAGCTTGGCCAGGTTGATCAGGTCGTCGACGAGGCGGGACATCCGCACGGCCTCCTGCTCGGTGCGCCGCATCGCCTCGTCGAGATCGTCGTCGTCGCGAAGTCCGCCCACCCGGTACAGCTCGGCGTACCCACGGATGGTCGTCACCGGTGTCCGCAGCTCGTGCGACGCATCGGCAACGAAGCGCCGCAGCCGATCCTCGGACGCCGCCCGCTGCTCGAACGCGTCGTCGAGACGGCCGAGCATGTGGTTGAGCGCGGCACCGAGCTGGCCGGCCTCGGACGACGGCGCCGCTTCCGGCACCCGCTCGGCCCGGTCGCCATCGGCGATCCGCTCGGCGGCCAACGTCATCTGCTTGATGGGACGGATGCCGAGTCGCACGATCGACCAGGTCACGGCACCGAGCACGGCGACGATCACCGCCGTGCCGACGACCTCGACGAGGATGAGGCGCGACACGGCGTCGTCGACGTCGCTGAGCGGCAGCCCGGTGACGACGAGGTCGCCGCTCTGGTCCTCGACGACCCGCACCCGGTAGCGCAGGTCGGCGTCGCCCACCGCGCCGACCGTGACCGGGTCGCCGGACTCGGCGGCGTCGGAGGCTGCAGCGGCGTCGATGGCCGGTACAGCGCGCTCGACGCCACTGAGGTCGGTGCCGAAGTAGGTCACCAGCTCGCCCCGACGGATCACGCCGACGTACAGGTTCGACGGGCGGTCGGGCGGCGCGGCGTTGCCGTTCTGGGACGGCGGGCCGCCGGACGGCAGCCGGGGAGCCTCGTCGCGGCCGAACCCGCCGGCCGCCTCGAGCTGGGCGTCGACCTGGTCGAGCAGGTGCGAGCGGGTCGTCACGGTGACGATGTACGCCACGATGCCCAGCGCGACCAGCACGGCCGCCATCCCGGTCAGCACCCGGGCCCGCAACGAGAGCTTCAGCACGCGCAGCTACCCGCGCTTGCGCAGCGTGTAACCGACCCCCCGGATCGTGCATATCAGCTTCGGCTCCGTGGTGTCCACCTTGCGTCGGAGGTAGCCGATGTACGTCTCGACGACACCGCCGTCACCACCGAAGTCGTACTGCCAGACATGGTCCAGGATCTGCGCCTTCGACAGCACCCGGCCCTGGTTCACCAGCAGGTAGCGCAAGAGGTTGTACTCGGTCGGTGACAGCGAGACCTCCTCGCCGGCCTTGGTCACCTCGTGCGCGTCGTCGTCCAGCGAGAGGTCGCCGCACGACAACAGGACCCGCTCCTCGCGCGCCGGCCCGGTGCGGCGCAGGACGGCGGTGGCCCGGGCGACGAGCTCCTCCAGGCTGAACGGCTTCTGCAGGTAGTCGTCGCCGCCGAGGGTGAGACCGCGGACCTTGTCCTCGGTGCCGTCGCGCGCCGTCAGGAACAGGACCGGCGTGCGATTGCCGTCGGCCCGCAGGCGCCGGCAGACCTCGAAGCCGTCGAGGTCGGGCAGCATCACGTCGAGGAGCACGAGATCGGGCGAGAGCTCGTCGACGGCTTCGAGCGCGCAGCGTCCGTCGGCGACCGAGGAGACCTCGAAGCCGTGGTGGCGCAGCGCGGCACCGAGCATCGAGCGCAGGTTGTCTTCGTCGTCGACGATCAGGAGGTGGGCTCCGGGCATGGACCCAGTCTGGCTCCGATCCCTGTGAGCCAGCTGTGAGCCGCCCGCACATCATCCGTGAGCTCACAGGGCGTCCCCTGCTCGTTCCCAGGTACGACGCTCATGCTCGACCCCGATGAACGCCACCGCCCCCACCCGTCCCCCGTAGCCCGACGAGACGACGGACGTCCGGTCGCGCGGCGGACCGCCTCCGCGCAGGAATCGGCGGTCAACCTGCAGGACGCCGCGGCGTCGATCACATCCTCCGCCGGCGCCGACACGGGCACCGACGCCGCCGCCGTCGAGGGCACGTGGAGCGTGGACACCTCGATCGGCGAGTTCAGCTACGACGACTCGACCGGCACGTTCGTCGGGGTCCGGGTCGACGTGGAGCTGACCGGCATCGGGTCGACGACCGCCGTCGGACGCACCCCCGACGTGTCCGGCACGATCGTCGCCGTCGGTTCGATCGACATCACGTTCTCCGACTCCGGCGTCAGCGTCCCGAGCGCCCCGATGGTCGTGTCCGACGAGGACACCGGCACACTCGAGATCCAGGTGTACCTGTCCAGGTAGTGGTCCAGGTGGCGGTCGACGTGCTCGGCTCGCTCGATGCCGGCCCGCCGACGCCCGCACCGAACGCACGGCGGACGGCATCCCGATACCGTCGCAGCGGTGACGGATCTGCCGACGGACGCCGTGGCCTTCCCCGAACTGACCGACGAGCAGCTGGCCGTGGTCCTCGACCTCGGCGAGCGCCGATCGGTGCGGACCGGAGAGGTCCTGTTCTCCCCGGCCGACGACCACTACGACTGGGTCGTCATCCTGAGCGGCGCGGTGGAGGTCGTCGGCCCGGACGACGTCGTGATCACGCGCCACGGTCCCCGGCGCTTCCTCGGCGAGGTCAACCTGGTGACCCGTCAGCGGCCGTTCCTGTCGACCCGGGTCGCCGAGGACGGCGAGGTCGTGGTCGTCCCGGCCGACGTCTTCCGGGCCCGGGTGCTGACCGACGTCCGGCTCAGCGACACCGTGCTCGAGGCGTTCCTCGCCCGTCGCGCCGTGCTGCTGTCGTCGGCCGCGGGCACGCTGCGGATCGTCGGTTCGGAGTTCACGCCGGCCTCCATGGCGCTGCGCGAGTACGCCGCCCGCAACCGCCTGCCGCACACGTGGATCGACGCCGACCACGACGCGGGCATCGCCGCGCTGCTCGACGGCCTCGGCGTCACGGCGGACGACCTGCCCATCGCCATCACCCCGCGCAGCATCATCAAGCACGCCACACCGGGTGCGATGGCCCAGGAGCTCGGCATGACCGCCGACTCGCTGCCCGAGCGGTGCTACGACGTGGTCGTGGTCGGAGCCGGGCCGGCCGGGCTGGCGGTGGCGGTGTACGCGGCGTCGGAGGGCCTGAGCACCCTGACCGTCGACTCGGTGTCGATCGGTGGTCAGGCGGCGACGAGCTCACGCATCGAGAACTACCTCGGGTTCCCGACCGGGATCTCCGGTGGCGACCTGACGAGCCGAGCGTCGATCCAGGCCCAGAAGTTCGGTGCCGTCATCACCACGCCGTGCGCGGTCAGCTCCGTCCGGGATGTCGCCGGGCACATCGTCGCCACGCTCGCCGACGGCACCGAGGTCGCCGGCCGGGCGCTCGTCGCCGCCAGCGGCGCGCACTACCGCCGGTTGCCCGTCCCGAACCTGGACCACTACGAGATGGCCGGCGTGTTCTACGCGGCGACCGAGCTGGAGGCCCGCATGTGCGCCGGCGCGCCCGTCGTCGTCGTCGGTGGCGGCAACTCGGCGGGCCAGGCCGCGATGTTCCTCGCCGGCAAGGAGTGCGCCGTGTGCATCGTCGTCCGTCGACCGTTGGCCGACACGATGTCCAACTACCTGGTCGACCGCATCGAATCGCACCCGCGGGTGCAGGTGCACGTCGGCGCCACCGTCGTCGCCATGCACGGCCAGCCGACGCTGGAGCGGATCACGATCGCCGGGGGCCACGTCGACGTCGACGTCGCCTGCACGGCGCTGTTCTCGTTCATCGGCGCCGAGCCGAACAGCGACTGGCTCGGCGGAGTCGTCGTCGACGAGCACGGGTTCGTGCTCACCGACCGCTCGCTCGACGACCAGCAGCTGGGTGACGCGTGGGCGGCGATGAGCCGTGGCCCGCTCCCGTTCGAGACGAGCTGGCCCGGCCTGTTCGCCGTCGGCGACCTCCGGGCCGGTTCGACGAAGCGGGTCGCGGCCGCCGTCGGCGAGGGCTCGGCGGCGATCCGTTCGGTCCACGAGCACCTGTCGATGCTCCCGGCGCGAACGAAACCCTGACCCCGCCCGCATCCGCCCTCACCGATGTCTGCGCCGCGCAGGTCCCGATGCCGACACCCTGCCCGCCCGGATCGCCGACAGGCCCTACACGAGTTGACCGGAACGGGCCGGCGCGGGATCGAGCACGGCGTCGGCAGCGGGCTCGGCGTCACGGAACTGTGTCCGGTAGAGCTCGGCGTAGCGACCGCCGGCGGCGAGCAACTCGGTGTGCGTGCCGCGCTCGACGACGCGTCCGTCCTCGACCACGAAGATTGCGTCGGCCGCCCGGATCGTCGACAGGCGGTGCGCGATGACGAGCGCGGTCCGACCGGCGAGCGCCGCGGCCAGAGCCTCCTGGACGGCGACCTCTGACTCCGAGTCGAGGTGGGCGGTCGCCTCGTCGAGGATCACGACCCGGGGCCGGGCGAGGAGGAGCCGCGCGATCGTCAGGCGCTGGCGCTCGCCACCCGAGAGCCGGTAGCCCCGCTCGCCGACGACGGTGTCCACGCCATCGGACAGCGAGCGCACCAGCGGTCCCAGCCGAGCCTGCTCGAGCACGGCCCACAGCTCGGCGTCCGAGGCATCGGGTGCGGCGTAGCGGAGGTTGGCGCGGATCGTGTCGTGGAACAGGTGCCCGTCCTGGGTGACCACGCCGACCGTGGCCCGCAGCGTGTCGAACGACAGGTTCCTGACATCCACCCCGCCCAGCGAGACGACGCCGGCATCGGGGTCGTAGAGGCGCGGCACGAGCGATGCGAGCGTCGACTTGCCGGCGCCCGACGGTCCGACGAGCGCGACGGTCTGGCCGGGCTCGACGCGGAACGAGACGTCGTGGAGCACCTCGTCGCCGACCCGGTCGTCGAGGATGGCGACCTCTTCGAGGGACGCCAGCGACACCCGATCGGCCGACGGGTAGGTGAAGCGGACGCCGGCCATCTCCACGCCGACCGGCCCCGCCGGCAGATCCTGGGGATCGGTGGGCTCGGCGATCAGCGGCTCGAGATCGAGGACCTCGAAGACCCGCTCGAAGCTGACCAGCGCGGTCACCACGTCGAGACGGGCGGTGCCGAGCGCCGTCAACGGCCCGTAGAGCCGGGTCAGGAGCAGGGCCATCGTGACGACGGTGCCGGGGTCGAGGTTGCCCTGCAGCGCGAGGTACCCGCCGACGCCGTAGACGAGGGCCTGGGCCAGGCCGGACACGAGCGTCAGGGAGCGGAAGAACGTCTCCATCGCCATCGCCTGGCGGATGCCGATGTCACTGACCCGCTCGGCCCGGGCCCCGAACTCGGCCGCCTCGACGGTCGGCCGGCCGAACAGCTTGACGAGCGTGGCGCCGGGCGCCGAGAAGCGTTCGGTCATCTGGGAGGTCATCGCCGCGTTGTGCTGCGCCGACTCGCGCTCCAGTCGGCCGACCTTGGCCCCGACGCGCCGGGCCGGGATCACGAACAACGGCAACAACAGGACCGCCAGCAACGTGATCTGCCACGACAGCGTCAGCATCACGATCAGGGTGAGGACGAGCGTGATGATGTTGGTGACGACGCCGGCGAGGGCCGACGTGAACGCCCGCTGGGCACCGATCACGTCGTTGTCGAGCCGGCTGACGAGGGCACCGGTGTGGGTGCGGGTGAAGAACGCGATCGGCATCGATTGGACGTGCGAGAACACCTTGCGCCGCAGGTCGAGGATCAGACGCTCGCCGAGGCGGGACGACTCGAGGCGCTCCAGGAGCCCGACGCCGGTGTCGACGACCGCCACGATGGCGAGGAGCACGGCGACACCGATGACGACAGCGGTTCCCCGGTCCTCGACGATGGCGTCGACCGCCCGGCCGGCCAGGATCGGCGCGGCGACACCGAGCAGCGCCGAGATCGTCGCCAGCACGAGGAACGCGATGATCGTCCTGCGGTGAGGCCGGGCGAACTCGCCGACCCGACGCCACGTCGCCCGCTCGACCCGGCGACGGGTGCCGTCGTCTTGCATGGCGCTCTCGAGCGCGGACCACATCTGGAAGTCGGACACCCCGAGGACGCTACGACTTCAAGTTGCCTTGAAGTCAAGCGCTCACACCGTGACGTCTCCCAGGTGCATCAGGCCGCGACCCACGCCGCCGCCTTGTCGTAATCGTCGTTGCTGAAGCTGCGGACGTCGCCGTGCAACGCCCACCGCAGGAGGGACAAGCCGGTGCGGATGTGGCTGTCATCGGTGACGACCGCGCCGCGGTGGAACTTGGTGTGACGCAGCTCCTTCGTCAGCTCGCCCCACGCGCCGTCGCCGAAGCCGTCGAAATCGGGACCGAGGTACAGCAGCAGGCGCAGCTGGGCGTGCTGGTCCTCGAGGCGCTCGACCTCCGGTTCGATCGTCGCGACGTAGTCGTCGACGCTGAACGTCCCGACCGCCTTCATCCCGATCACACCGTCCGCGAGGTCGTCGATTGGTTCGATCACGCCGTCATGGTAGGTGCCCGAGCAGGTCGGCGACCTCGACCGCCGACGGCATCGACGGCTCGGCGCCAGGTCTGGTCGTCGCCAGCGCCCCGGCCGCGTTGGCGTGCCGGGCAGCGTCGACGAGCGGCAGCCCGTCGGCGAGGCGGGCGGCCAGGTACCCGCAGAACGCGTCACCGGCGCCGACCGTGTCGACCGCTCGGACCGCGTGGGGAGGCACCTCCGTGACCGAGTCGGCCGTCCACACCAGGGCTCCCCGGGCCCCGAGCGTCACGACGACGACCCTCGCGCCGGTGGCGGCGGCGAGCCGGGCGGCCGCCGACGCCGTGCCGCCCGGACCGGCGCCGGCGAGACGGACGAGCTCGGTCTCGTTCGGCACCACGACGTCGACCACACCGCGCAAGGGCGCCAGGTCGTCGATCGCCGGCGCCGGGTTGAGCACGACCACTGCCCCAGCACGACGCCCGGCCGCCGCGGCGGCGGCGACGGTCGCCACCGGCAGCTCCAGTTGCAGCAGCACGACCGATGCGGAGCTGATGGCCGGCGCGTCCACGACGTCGTCGACGGCCACGGAGTGGTTGGCCCGGGGTACGACGATGATCGAGTTCTCTCCCCCGTCGTCCACGATCACGAGGGCCATGCCCGTGCCGACCGCCCCGGCGTCGCGCACGCCCGTGGCGTCGATGCCCTCGCGGTCGAGCACGGCGCGGATCTGCGCGCCGTGCTCGTCGTCGCCGAGCGCACCGACGAGCGCCGTACGGGCGCCGGCACGAGCCGCGGCGATCGCCTGGTTGAACCCCTTGCCGCCGAGGAACGACGACACCGCCGAGCCGACGACGGTCTCGCCGCGCTCCGGCCACCGGGACGTCCGCACGACCAGGTCGGCGTTGCAACTGCCGACGACGCACACATCCGTGCGACTGCTCATGCCGGCGGATGGTACGACGGCGGGATGAGCGACGACCTCTTCCCGGACTTCTCGACCGAGCGCATCGACGGGGTCCACGGCGTGCGGATCTTCTGCCGCGTCGGCGGCGACGGCCCGCCCGTCGTGCTCGTGCACGGGTTCCCCCAAACCCACGCCATCTGGCATCAGGTCGCTCCGGCGTTGGCCGCCGAGCACACCGTCGTCGTGGTCGACCTGCGCGGCTACGGGCGCAGCGACGCGCCGCCCGACGACACCGCGCACATCACGTACTCCAAGCGGGAGATGGGCGCCGATGTGCGATCGGTGATGCGCGAGCTCGGCTTCGCCCGCTTCGCCGTCGTCGGTCACGACCGTGGCGGGCGCGTCGCCTACCGCATGGCGCTCGACCACCCGAAGGTCGTGGAGCGGGTCGCCGTCCTCGACATCCTCCCGACGCTCGAGTACTGGGACCGGCTCGACCGTCGCTTCGGGTTGAACATCTACCACTGGATGTTCCTGGCCCAGCCGGCTCCGTTCCCCGAACGGCTGATCGGCGGTGATCCCCACTACTACTGCGACCACACGCTGGCCAGCTGGACCCACGACCACACGCTCGACCCGTTCGTCCCGGCCGCGCTGGCCGAGTACCGGGCGATGTTCGACGAACCCGCCCGCATCGCCGCGATGTGCGCCGACTACCGGGCCGGCGCGACCACCGACGTCGACCACGACATCGAGGACCGCGACGCAGGTCGCCGCATCGAGGTCCCCCTGCTCGACGCGTACGGGTTCACCGGCATCACGCCCACCCGGACCCACGGCGACGTGTGGCGCCGCTGGGCTCGCGACGTGACCAGCACGACGATCCCGTGCGGTCACTTCGTCGCCGAGGAGGACCCTGCGGCGACGACACGTGCGCTCGAACGGTTCCTTGCCTGATGGCTCGCTGCGGACGGGGCGGCGCCCCCAACTGTTGACCCCAGCGGACGAAAACTGTCCACCTGGGTCAACAGTTGACGAAAACGGACGGACGCGGATGGCGGACGCGGGCCGCGTCGTGGCCGGCTCCGGGAGGGTGAGCTGACGTCAGGTGTCGGCGGGAGGCTCGGTCAGGATGGTGCGGGCGTCGGTGGCGTCGGCGGCCGGAACGGCGATGACGACGCCGGCTTCACCTTCCACCGGCACCATGCCGCCCTCGACCTCGTCGACGACGGCCGACTCGATGCCGTAGGCCCGCAGCTTGGCCTGCGCCACCTCGGCCTCACCCTCGGTCTCGTACGCGGCGATCGCAACGGGCTCGGGATGTTCGTCGTTCACGGCCCGGAGTGTACGGATCGCACCGAACGTCAGTCGATGCCGCCGCGGCCGACGAGCTGCGCGACGATCACGTTGCGCTGGATCTCGTTGGTGCCCTCACCCACGATCATCAGCGGGGCGTCGCGGAAGTACCGCTCGACGTCGAACTCGGTCGAGTAGCCGTAGCCGCCGTGGATGCGCACGGCGTCCAGCGCGATCTTCATCGCCGTCTCCGATGCGAACAGCTTGGCCATCCCGGCCTCGAGATCGGCCCGCTCGCCGGCGTCGACCTTGCGGCAGGCGTGGTGCACGAGTTGGCGAGCCGCGGTCAGCGTCGTCGCCATGTCGGCCAGGTAGTTGCCGATCGACTGGTGCTTCCAGATCGGCTGGCCGAACGACTCGCGCTCCTGGGCGTAGCGCAACGAGTCCTCGAACGCCGCCCGGGCGACACCGAGCGCACGTGAGGCGACCTGGATCCGTCCGAGCTCCAGCCCCTGCATCATCTGGGGGAAGCCGCGGCCCTCGACGCCGCCGAGCAACGCGCCCTGCGGGCAGACGTAGTCGTCGAACAGCACCTCGCAGCTCTCGACGCCCTTGTAGCCGAGCTTCGGGAGGTCCTTGGACACGGTGAGACCGCGGCCGTGCTCGGCGAGCAGGATGCTGATGCCACGGTGAGGCGGATCGGCGCTCGGATCCGTCTTGCACATCAGCGCGAGGACCTGGCTGCGACGCGAGTTCGTGATCCACATCTTCGAGCCGTTGACGACGTACTGATCGCCGTCGAGGCGGGCGACCGTGCGCATCGCCTGCAGGTCCGACCCCCCGCCGGGCTCGGTCAGCGCCATCGTCGCCCGGACCTCGCCGGTCGCCATGCGCGCCAGGTACTGCTCGCGCTGGGCGTCGGTGCCGAAGCGCAGCACCAGCTTGCACACGACGGAGTGGCCGCCCATCGCGCCGGCCAGGCTCATCCAACCCCTCGACAGCTCCTCGGTGACGAGCGAGTAGCACTGCGTCGACACGCCGCTGCCGCCGTACTCCTCGGGTACGGCGAGCCCGAAGATGCCGAGCTCCTTCATCTGCTCGATGAGCGCCTCGGGGTACTCGTTGGCGTGCTCGAGATCGCGCGCGACAGGGCGGACGCGATCGTCCACGAAGGCCTTGACCGTCGCGACGATCAACTCCTCGGTGTCGTTCATGGGATCGTTCATCGGGCTCCAGCATGGCGCACCGACGGCTGGCGCAGTCTGGGTCACCCGGTCAGGCGAAGCGGATCGAGGCAGTGGCCCGACGGACACCGGCGACGCTCGCCGCCACCGTCGCCGTCCCCGGCGTCGCGTCGGGAACGCCGTCGACGGTGACGACCGACCCGCCGAAGGCGGGCGCGAGGAGGCGGAACTCGAAGCCGGCTACCGCTCGGGTCGGCGCCAGCAGGTCCGACAACCCGATCATCAGCACCGCGAGCAGCGGCCCGTGCACCACGAGGCCCGGGTACCCCTCGACCTCGCGGGCATAGGTCTCGTCGTAGTGGATGCGGTGGCTGTTGGCAGTGAGAGCGCTGAACCGGAACAGCACCGGCGGTGGCGTCGCCAACGACCTGCGGGCGGCGACGACCGAGCGTGCCTCGGCCGGCTCCGTGACAGTGGGCGCCTCCCGCTCCGTGGCTGTGGGCGCCTCGGGCTCCGTGCTGCGACGACGGGCGCCCGAGCGATACACGAGGTCCTGCTCCTCGACGACGCACACCGCGCCGGCCTGGACGACCTCGTTCCGGACGGTCACGAACAGCAGCGGCCCGGAGCGCCCGTCCTTGACCGTCGTGCCGACGAGCGACGACGTCTGGGTCGCCGGTCGACCCACGAGCAGCGGCGCGATGACGTCCAACCGCCCACCGGCGAACATCCTCGTGCGGTCGGGGACCGGGGGCAGGAACGGGCCCGTCGCCGGGTGGCCGTCAGGCCCGAGCTCGTCGATCGTCGGCCACGGATGGAAGTACAGCCAGTGCCACAGCGGCGGCACCGCCCCGCCGACGGGGACGCCGAGCGCGTCGGGCAGCATCCCGGCCAGCGCCACCGTCGGCTCGGTGGCCAGCACCTCGGTCACCGCCACCGGAGCCGGCGCCCACGCCGCGACGATCGACTCGAGCTCGACCGCGGACGACATGACGCCCATTCTGCCCGCCGGGCGAGATGCGCGGGATGGACGGCCGCACCGAGGGACTGTGTACGTTGGCGGCGTGGCCCGGCCATGAGCGGACGCGACCGGTTCCGGGCTGCCGAGGCCAGGCTCCTCGACCGCTACGTCGAGCAGCGGGACGAGATCTACGTCGACCTGTCGACTCCGCAGGTCCGGGTCCGCGCCCAGATCATCGGGGACGGACCACCGGTCGTGCTGATCAACGGCATCGGCACGCCCGGCGCCGGCTTCGCGCCGCTCCTGCCCGAGCTGCGCGGGCACCGGCGCGTTGTGCTCGATCTCCCTGGCCACGGGCTCGCCTCACCGTACGACTGGCAGGGACCGGCCGTACGGGACCAGGCGGTCGCGATCCTCGCCGGTGTGATCGACGAGCTCGGGTTGGGCCGGCCGGCGATCGTGGCGAACTCGCTCGGCGGACTGTTCGCGCTGTGGCTGGCCCTCGACGCGCCGACGCGCGTCCGTGCCCTGGTGCTGGTCGGTGAGCCGGCCACGGCGCTCCCCGGCGCTCGCGGGATCGGGTTGATGGAGCTGCTGTCGGTGCCGATCGCCGGCAAGGCGTTCGAGTGGTCGATGCGCCTCCCGGCTCCCCGGCCGGTCATCCGCTCGGTGTTCGCCACCGCCTTCGGACGCCCGGCCGTCGACGCGGACGCCGACGTGGTGGCCGTCCATGCGCTGTCGTTGCGCGTGCCGGGCCAAGCCCGGTCGTTCCGCTCGCTGCTCCAGCGGATCCTCGACGGTCGCACGCCTCGGCCGGAGAACGTGTTGACCGACGACGAGCTGGCCCGGCTGGCCCTACCGATCCTGTTCGTGTGGGGCACGGACGACGCGTTCCTCTCACCGGCCGACGGCCGCGCAAGCGTCGCCAAGATCAGCGGTGCCCGCCTGGAGGAGGTGCCCGGCGGCCACGATCCGTGGCTGGACGATCCGCGACGCTGCGGTGAGCTGATCCGGCGGTTCCTCGACGACGCGCTCTGAGACCGTCGGGGCGCCGGCCAGCCGGTCGACGAGGTCGGTGAGCGACCGCACCGACGCGAAGTTGACGGGGACGAGCTCCGAGAACGGCACCGAGACGCCGTACTCCTCCTCGACCATCGCGACGAACTCGGCAACGGTCAGGCTGTCGATGACGCCGAGGTCGAGCAGCGGCGTGTCGCGGTCGATCTCCAGGTCGTCGTCGACGCGCCCGGCCGCGTCCCGAGCCAAGCGCATGACGCGCTCCTCCACCGAACTCACATCATTGGTCATGGACGTCTCCTGTCGTTGGGCCCGCACCGGTCAACCGGGCGAGGTCGATCTTGCCGTTCGCGTTCATCGGCAGCTCCTCGACGACGTCGACGAGCTGCGGTCGTGCCGGCCGCGGCAGCCGGCGGCCGCAGTGGCGGACGAGCTCGGCGGCGTCGACCGGGGCGTTCGTCGTCACCAGCAGGCGCACGATGTTCCCGGGTCCCTCCGCCTCAGCGGCCAATGCGACCGCAGCAACGATCGCGGGATGGTCGAGGGCGACCGCTTCGACGTCACCGAGGTTCACCCACTCGCCGCGCACCTTCACCGTGCGGGACCTGCGGCCCTCGAGCCGCAGCTCGCCATCGGGTGCCCGACGCGCCAGGTCACCGGTCCGGAAGGCCGACGCCCCATCGGGGAGGCGCACCACGCGGGACGCGGTGTCGGCGTCGCGGTTCCAGTAGCCGCGCATGACCATGGGCCCGGCGACGACGAGCTCGCCGACGTGACCGTCCGGCACCGGCGCGTCGTCCGGCCCGATGAGCGCGATGCACGTCGTCGGCACCGCGGTGCCGATCGGCACATCCGCGCTGGGATCCCACGTGGCCGGGAGCTCGTAGGCGGCGCAGTCGTTGACCTCCGTCGATCCGTAGACGTTGAGCAGCCTCGTGTCGGGGACGACCGAGCGCAGGACCGCCCAATCCTTGGGCGCCAGGCGTTCGCCGGTGACGACCCCGACCCGGACGCTGGCCAGCGCCGCTGGCGAGTGGAGCACCATGCGCCACATCGTCGGCACGAGCTGCAGGACAGTCGGAGCGGCCCGCTCCAACGCCGCGGCGAACGCGGCCGGGAACGCGGCCAGCCGGCGCGGGAGCACGACGATCGAGGCGCGCCGCGCGATCGGGACGACGATCTCGAGCAGTGAGATGTCGAACGTGAGGGCGGCCGTCGCGGCGACCCGGGCGTCCCGGTCGTCGACGATCGCTGCTGCGGCCCAATCCACGAAGCTGCACCAGCTGCTGTGGTCGTGGGCCACCCCCTTCGGGGTACCCGTCGATCCAGACGTGTAGAAGATGGACGCGATGTCGTCGGACCGCCTGGTCGTCGGCAGCATGTGGGGCGCCTGTCGCTCCACCTCGTCCCAGCTGAGCCAGCGGCTCACTGCGTCGTCGAGCAACGCGATGCCGGTGGCTCCGTGACGCACTGCCGGAGGTGCGCCCGGCGCGGCACCGGGGTCGGGCTCGACGATCGCTCGCAGGTCGGCGTCCGCGGCCACCACGCGTCGACGGTCGGGGGGCGCCGTCCCGAGGGGCACGTAGACGGCCCCGGCCTCGACGATGCCGAACAGGGAGACCACGGCATGCCATCCGGGCTCCAACCCGACGCCGACCCGATCGCCGGGCCGAACGCCGCACGCCCGCAGTGATCGGGCCAGCTGATGGGCCCGCTCGGCGAGCTCGCGGTAGGTGAACGTCCTGTCATCCTCGACGACGGCGCACCGATCGGGATCGGCTTCGGCGCAGCCGGCCAACAGCTGGTGGACGAGCGTCACGAGAGCCCCAGGTGCCGGGCGATGATGTTCCGTTGCATCTCCGAGGTTCCGCCGTAGATGCGGCTGGCGAACGCGTCGCGCAGCTCTCGCTCGACATCGTTCTCCGACAGGTACCCGTACCCTCCGAAGATCTCGAAGCTGCTCGTCGACGATTGGATCAGGCTCTCGCTCACGAACAGCTTGGCGATCGAGGCCTCGACCGCGGCATCGCGACCGCTGGCCTGCACCTGCGCCCAGCGCGCGACGAGCAGCCGTGAGGCATCGACCCGCACCCGCATGTCGGCGAGGCGGTGGGCGATGGCCTGGTTCGACCCGATGGGCCGGCCGAACTGCCGCCGCTGCTGCGCTCGACGAACGCCGCGCTCCAACTGCCGCTCCATCACGCCGAGCCCGGCGGCGAGCAGGCAGCCCCGCTCCCACACCATCGCCTTCGAGAACAGCGCCATCCCGCCGCCCACGCCGCCGAGGAGGTGGGTGCCGGGCACGTGACACCGATCCAGCTCGAGTGAGCCGAGCGTCGCCGTGCGCAGTCCCATGGTCGACAGCGCCGGACCGATCCGCAGCCCGGGGGCCGATCGCTCGACGAGGAACACGGAGATGCCGAACGGGCCTCCGCTCGGGTCCGTTCTGGCGTACACGAGGAACAGGTCGGCGATCGGCGCGTTGCTGATGAGCATCTTCTGACCGGTCAGCTCGTACCCGTCGCCGACCCGACGAGCCACGGTCTGCAGGGCGAAGGCGTCGGACCCCGACTCGGGTTCCGTCATCGCGTGGCCGACGATGAGCTCGCCGTCACACATCGGACCGAGGTAGCGCTCCACCTGGTCGGCGTCGCCGAACCACACGAGCGGCATGACGCCCGTCCAGATGATCGAGTTGACCGCGAACACGAGCCCGGCGTCGGTGCAGGCCCGTCCGAAGTGCTCCATCACCGTGACGGCTTCCTCGGGACCGAGCCCGAGCCCGCCGAGCTCGACGGGAACGGTCAGACGGAACAGGCCGACGTCGGCGCAGCGACGCCATGCCTCGTGGGAGAACGTCGCTGCGCCGTCTCGTTCCTGCACGCCGTCGTTCAGCTCGTCGGCGACGTCGTCGATCGCCTGCATGACGGTGCCGGCATCACCGTCGGGCCCGCGGCGAGGGCCGGCTCGGGGGATCGTCGTGATCATCGGATCAGTAGCTCGAGTGCCCGGCGTGGTCGAGCACGTGACGTTCCGGACCTTTGAGGGGTGGCGAGAACACGCACACCAGGTGCAGGTCGCTGAACGCCCGCAACCGGTGGGCCTCGCCGGGGCGAAGGCTGTACAGCACGCCGGTGCTGAGCGCGTGCGTCTCGTCGCCGATGACGACCTCGCCGTCGCCCGTGATGCAGTAGCACGTCTCGGCGTGCTGCTCGTAGCACAGGTGGCTCTCGCTGCCGGCGCGCACCGTCGTGTGGGTCACGGTGTACGGCGTGGCGTCCTGTTCGAGCAGGAAGCGGACGCTCTGGCCATTGCCCCACGCGACATCGCGGTCGGTTCCAGCCAGGTCGTCGAAGTTTCGAACGATCATCGATCTGCCTTTCTGTCGTTGTTCCGGTCGGTACGCGCCGCGGTCTAGGCGACCGCGGCGAGCTCTTGTTCGGCGGTCACGCTCGTGCGGACCCCGCTGTGCTCGCAGCCCGCCGTGAAGATCGGCCGAGCGTGATGGCCGGGCCACGGCACGAGGGTCGCCGGCGTCGATCCGATGAAGAACTCATCGGCCTCGCCGGCGGCCGCGGAGCGCTTGGCAAGGGCGGCGAGCACGGGATCCAGCGGCTTGAAGGCGCCGTCGTCGTCCTGCGCGTCGAGCCAGATGTGCTCGATGGGCATGAGCCCGAGCAGGTAGCCGCGGCGCAGCCGGGACGGAACGCCGACCTCGGTGCACGCGTCGTGCAGCGACATCGCGACCGACAGGCAGTCGCCGACGCCCATGGATCGGGCGGCTGCCGCATCGCGGCGCAGCGCCCGGGGCAGGTACTGGTAGCGGACCTGGTGGGTCTCCAGGTCGTCGAGCGCGCCGCGGTAGATGTCACGCACGATCGGCGACGTGACGGAACCGGGGCGCCCGATCGACCTCACGTGCAGGCGCCAGCGCGCCGCTGGTCCGTCGCCGTCGGCGGCCCAGCTGTCGGCCGGATCGAGCAGGCACCCGGTGTCCGGCACCGGCAGTCGCCCGCGATCATCGGCGCGGCAACCCTGGGGACAGGTCACCTGCACGCTCAGCGACCACCGACGAGGCGCCGCCCACGTCCGCACGTCCTGTCGACAGAACTGCACGAGGTAGCGCTCGGCGATGGCGGCGACGGTGAAGCGCGAGCCGTGGTAGAGCCCGGCGTTCATCACGTCGCAGTAGCCGAACCGCGGCGAGCCGTCGTGCGTCAGGGACGGCAGGCCGTCGGCGATCAGCCGGTCCAACGCCTGGTCGTCGCAGCGCAGGAGCGACATCGCGCGCGAGCGGTCGACCAGCTCGTCGCCGAACTGCCCGGCGAGGAACACCACGCTCGGGTCGCGGGGTCCCGGGCTCATGTCCGGCGCCCCTCGGAGGCGCCGCTCCGGAGCTGTTCGGCGAGTCGGTACCGCTGCACCTTGCCGGTCGCGGTCCGCGGGAGCTGGTCGGTCCGGCAGTACACCGGTTCGGCGAGCGCCGGGAGATCCTCCACGACGCGTGCCCACGTCTCAGCGGCGAGCGGGCTGCCGTCGTAGGTGCACACGAGCGGCGTGGGCAGGTGGCACACGCCGTTGACGAGCACCACCTCCTGCAGCGTCGGGATGCGTTCGAGCAGCTGATCCTCGATGGCGAGGAGGCTCGGCACGTCGTCGGCGGCGTCGACGGCACGGTCGAGGAGGTGCAGGCAACCCCACCTCGTCCGTGCGCCGACGTCGCCCATGTCCCACCACCGTCCGTCGAACTTCGCCGCGAACTCGTCGTGACGACCGAGGTAGTCGAGCGCCAGCCCCTTGGAACGGACCTCGATGGTCCCGCTCGCCGCGATGCGCACGTGCGAGTGGCCGGGGACGGGGAACCCGACGCAGCGGCCGTCACTGTGCTCGGCCGTCGAGCGCGTGTCGGCCCGCATCGTGACGGGACCCGATTCCGACTGTCCGTAGACCTGGACGTAGACCGGATGGCGCCGGTCCGAGGCCCGCAGCAGGGCCTTGACGGTCCTCGGGTGCGCAGCGTCGAAGTTGTTGATGAAGTACTGCACGCCGGCCAGTGGGGCGTCGCTGGACGCGATGACCGGCTCCCAGTCGACGTAGTCGGCCGGGTTGGCCTCCACGAGGAAGGGCTTGAACGCGCGCAGCGCGGCGACAGCGGTCGGCGGGTGCTGCGTCGTCAAGGCCAGCAGTGGCGCCGTCAGCTCGAGCATCGCGGTGATGCCCGCCATCGACCGCACGTGCACGTACGACAACCGGGCGGCGACGCCACCACGCAGACGCAGCAACCTCGCCGCCTTCGTGTTCACGCGGACGGTGGCCCGCAACGAAGCCGTCGACTGCACGACGAGCTTCGGGATCCCGGTCGTGCCCGATGTGTGCGTGATCAACGACGGCAGGTCCGGCGACCGCGCCATGAACGGAGCGGGTGGCTCGCCCGTCCACGACGCCAACCCACGGCTGTGGTCGTCCACGATCCACGTGCGGCTCACGAGCCCATCGAGGTCGATCCCGGCCAGGGCACCGTCGCGCGTCGTCGCGCGGTCGGTGACGAGGAGCGCTGGTCGCAGCGCCGTGAGGAGCGCCGCGACGTCGGCTGGGGCGAGGGTGCCTGACAGGAGGGCCGGGACCGCGCCGATGCGCTGGGCGGCGAGGCCGAGCGCACAGATGTCCAAGCCGTTCTGCTTGACGATGGCGACCGTCGAACCGGCACCGACCCCCTCGGCGGCGAGGCGGCCGGACGTGTCCACGATGAGATCGGCGAACCGCCCGTAGTCGAGACGGTCGCCGAGCACGGGCGCCAGCTCCATCGGGCGGTCGAGCTCGATCCGCACCGAGCGTCGATGGGCGGGCAACCGATCGGCCAGCGGGACGGCCTGGTGATCTCGTGAGCGCTTCATGCGGGTTCTCCTTCTGACCACGAGCAGGGTCGAACGGCGCGACTGCTCGCCGCGCCAGGGGTGCCGATCGCGAGGCTCATGATCGAGTCGTGCGAGACGGCGACGGAGTGGACCCGGAGCTGCGGGTCGCCGACGTGCCATCGAGCCGGGACGCGGGCGATGAAGCCGGAGCCGCACGGGACGAGGCGGATGTTGCGCGGCGGGAGGAAGCCGACCTCGTCCGTCATGCCGAGGCCGACAGCCTTGAACGCCGCCTCCTTCGCCGACCACATCGCGGTGAGCCGGCGGCCCGACACCACCCCGCCGACTCGCAGCCACCACCGCTCCTCCGCGTTCGCGACGACGCCGGCGACGGTCGGAGCCAGGGGCCCACATTGCAGATCGATCCCGAGGAGCGGGTGCGACGACGTGCGGGCGGCAGCCGCGACGGCACTGTCGCCGCTGTGGGAGATCGAGACCACGACGTCCCGTCCCGCGCTCGGCGCGCCGTGGTGCGACACGACCGGTCGGAGCCCGACCCCGAGACGCTCGAGAGCGGCGTGGGCAGCGTGGCGTCCGCGCCCGAACTGCGGCCATGCGAACTCATGGACCGAGCGCCGGGCGTCGAGCTCGGCGTCGAGGAGGTGCACATCGTCACGGGCGCCGGCCAGGCCGAACGTGACGCCTCGCCCGACGACGTCGGCCAGGATGTCGAACGCGTTCGACAGCTCGACGCGCGCTGCTGGCCCGTCGACGTCGTGCGAGATGGCGGCCGGCGACATCATTCCCCCGCGAACATTTCGGCGAGTGAGCCCATCCGGCGTTGCGGCGTGGCGAGCGCCAGGGCTGTCAGCGCCAGCAGCACGGCGGCGGGCAGGCACGCCAGTGCTGCCGGCCACGGCCACGAGACGGCCGGGACCACACCTGTCTGCGATGCCAGCCCACGCAACAGCGCGGGCACCAGCAGCAGACCCATGGGAAATCCGATGACCCAGGCCGAGGTGGCGACGGCCAACGACTCGCGCAGCAGTTGACCCCGCACGACCGTCCTGTCCGCCCCGCTGAGCCTGGACAGCCCGAACTCGCGCTTGCGGGTCGTCATGCCGGTCACGGTCGCGGTCGCGCCGACGAGCAGCGCGACGACGAAGAGCAGTCGGCCGACGATCACGAACGAGTCCAGGAGGTCACCGGCCAGGCTGGCGAACGCGGCGCGGATCTCGGCCCGGTCGTACACCACGAGGCCCTCGTGCTCGGGAGACAACAGCGCCGTGACCTCCTCCTCGACAGCGGCCGGATCGGCACCAGGCGCGAGTCGCAGCTCGATCTCCTGCGGACGTCGGTCGCCGGTGAGGGCCGAGTAGGTCGTGGCGCCGGTGATGACGACACCGGCGTCGGACGCGCTGTCATCGACGATGGCCGCGACGACGAGATCCGCGGCGCCCGTCGTCGTCGGGAGCGACACGGTGTCGCCGACCCGGACGTCATGGAGGCGGGCGAAGTTGTGCGACAACGCGATCTCGCCGTCGTCGAGCTGTTGCCAGAGGCGCGAGCCGCGAGCGCCGTCGGCAACGCGGAACCTCACGAAGTCCTCGACGTCGTCGGCCGACCAGGTCCACACCGGGACGCGCGTGCCGTAGAGCTCGATCGTGCTGTAGCTGAACCAGCCGACGGACTCGACGCCCGCCACGTCGCGCAGGCGCTCGGAGGTGCCGACGGCGAACTTCTCGTCGTGCAGGCTCTTGCCGG
Organism: Ilumatobacteraceae bacterium; assembly: GCA_040507575.1. Classification (GTDB taxonomy): domain Bacteria; phylum Actinomycetota; class Acidimicrobiia; order Acidimicrobiales; family Ilumatobacteraceae; genus JALZMG01. The sequence continues at coordinate 34,412 of JBEVOM010000021.1, read as the reverse complement.
GAGGCGCGGGGCGGACGTAGAGGTCACCGATCGTCCAGGCCGCGACGCTCCGGCCGACGTCCGCCTTCAGGCTCTTCGCCGCACCGTCCAGCCCGATCGACAGCGAGATGGCCAGCGCGAGGACGGCGATGACGTACGCGAAGCGGGGTCGTGCGAACCGCAGCGCGCGACCAGCCGCCAGGTCGGCGAAGTGAGGCCGGGCACACAGGACGTTCCCGGCGACGACGGGAGCGAGCTGGGCGGCGGCGACCACGAGCCCGATCACGAAGAGGATGGCGACGGGGCGCGCCGCATCCGGCAGCACGGTGAGCGCGACGACCGAGCAGCCGGCGCACAGCAGCGCGACCGCGATCCACGTACGCACGGCTCGTGACCCCTTCATTGCGGCCTCCCCGTCACGACCGCGTCGATCACGGGAATCTTCGTGATGGTGCGGACCGAACTGGCGAGCGCGATCGCGAACACCGCGATCGCCACCAAGGCGCCCCCGAGCGCCGGACCCCGCATCGGCGCGTGCGATTCCACGGCGAGCTGCGTCAGCTTGACGAGGTCGTTCGTGAAGCCGCTCAGGTTGGCGCCGAGCACCAGTCCGATCGGCGTGCCGATCGCCGTGCTCAACGCCACGATCGGGAGGAGCACCATGGCCGCGCCGGCCGACAGAGCACCGTGGTGGGCGCCGACGAGTCGCAGGCGGCTGATGCTCGGCCGGGCGTCATCGAGCGTCACCCGCCAACAGAAGAAGACGACGCTGGCCGCCACGAGCGCGCTCATGAACGCGAACAGGGACAGGATCGTCCGGACGGACTTGAAGGACCGCTCGTACGACGACGCCGAGTCCTGCGGGCGGACCACGCTCGCCGCCCCGCCGAAGGCGGCGTCGATCTCCTCACGCAGCGCGGCTTGATCGGCTCGATCCGACTGCACGAGCACGCCGTCGGTGACGCCTGGGCGATCGAAGACGGCGGCGACGTCGGCGAACGCGGCGAGCACGACGTTGTCACTGCGAACGACCGGTCGATCGAGCAGGCCGACGATGTGGGCCGGCTCGACGCCTCCGGGCGCCTCGAGCGAGATCGTGTCTCCGACATCCACGTCGTGGGCGGCGGCCCACGTTCGCGAGGCGAGGATCGGCATGCCGTCCGCGGCGCCGTCCGGCGCGGTCGCGGCGAGCGACGACAGCGCCGACGGCTGCGCGGCGAACGTCGCGATCGCGTCCGTCACGCCGACGACGAGCAGGGGGTCCTGCGACGTCGCATCACGGGTGCTCACGCGGATGAGCTCGGCGACGTGCACGCCGGGCACCGCGGCGGCTCGGACGGTCAAGCTGTCGGACATCCCCGACGACGACCTCGCGGCGGCCACCCACTGGGCGCCCGGAACATCCAGCGACGCACCGCGGATCGCGTCCGTCACCGCGCCGGTCAACACCAGGATCGCGGTGGTGAGGGCAACGCCGAGCGCGCCTGCGAGCACCGCGCTGATGGCTCGACTGCGGTGACGGCGCAGCGAGCGACCGAGCGAGACCGCGACAAGTGCGCTGCCGGACAGCATGGTCACGTCTCCCTCAGGTGTCCGTCGACGATGGTGAACGTCCGGTTCGCCCGGGTCGCGTACTCCTGATCGTGCGTGACGAGGAGGGTGGCGGCGGAGCCGTCGGCCGTCACCTGCTGCAGCAGGTCCATCACCATCGCGCCGTTCGCGCGATCGAGCGCGCCGGTCGGCTCGTCGGCGACGATCAGCGACGGTCGGGCGCTGCAGGCGCGTGCGATCGCGGCGCGCTGCGCCTCGCCTCCCGACACCTGGCCGGGGAACGACGCGACCTTGGCTCCGAGCCCGACGCTGTCCAGCACCTCTCGGGCCCTGACCAGCGCCTCGCGTCGGGAGACGCCGGCGAGCATCAGGGGTGCGGCCACGTTCTCGTCGAGTCGCAGCGATGGGATGAGGTTGTCGCGCTGTAGCACGAACCCGATCTCGCAGGCCCGGACGCGGGCCAGATCGCGCTCGGCCATCGAGTCGACGCGACGTTGGGCGAGCCACACGTGTCCGGACGTCGGCACGTCGATCGTCGACAGCAGATGGAGCAACGTCGACTTCCCACTGCCACTCGGCCCGAGGATCACCACGAGCTCGCCGGGGTAGAGCGAGATGCTGCACGGTGCGAGTGCCTCGTACGCGAGCGGGCCCTCGCCGTAGGTCTTGCAGATCTCCTCGGCCCGGACCACGGGCTCGGGCGAGGAATCGATGCGGACGTCCTCGTTCGCGTCGGACACGGTCGGCACGGACTGCGTCGTCATCCCGCCTCCTTCAAGATGCGGGCCCGGCCACGCCCGAGCGGGCGGCTGGCCTGGTACGTGTCGAGGTGCCACCGGACGGTGGCGGCGTCCATCGGGCGATGCGATGCGTCAGCTCCGCACACCACGTCGGTGTTCGTGCGGTCGAAGCGCTTCCCGTTGACCACGTACGACAGGTAGAACTGGCAGTACTCGTCGAACTTCTCGTCGATGCCGTTCAGATGTCGGCGGTCGGGCACGAAGCGCGGCGCGGCAAGGCCGGCCCACCGGAAGACCTCGAGCATCACGGTGCCGAGCGGCGGCGCCGCGGCGTTCGTGACGTGGTAGGCGATACCACGAGGGCCGGTCAGCCCGATCGTCACCGTGTTGGTGGCGACGGTGTCGATGGGGATGAGGTTCATCTCGATGTTCGGGTCGGCGACGACCGGGACACCTCGATGGTTGAGCAGGGAGCCGAGGCGACGCTCGACCGTTCGCTTGAACGCGAGGACCGCCGCCGCCGCGCCGTACAGACCGAACGAGCTGGTCGACCCTCCGGTGAGACTGTGGCCGACGACGACGCTCGGTCGCACGATCTGCCAAGGCCCGGACCACTCGGCCACCGCGCGCTCGGCGAGGACCTTGGTCTGCTCGTACACGTTGTTCGTGTGGCTCGTGCCGTCGCGGAGCAGCTCGGGGATCTCGCCGGTATCGGTGCCCGCGACGTATGCCGTGCTGATGTGGGTGAGGACCGGCGAGCCGAGCGCGGTCGCCAGCTCGATGACATGGCGCGTCCCGTCGACGTTGGCCGCGGTCACCTCGGTGGCGTGGCGATCCTCGTACTTCAGCGAGGCGGCGGCGTGCCAGATGTGACGCACGTCGAGTTCTGGGCACGGCGCCATCTCGAGCCCGCACCGGGGGCGGCGGATGTCCCCGATCACCGCCCGGCAGCGCGCACCGATGGCGTCGACGAGGTCGAGTCGGTCGTACGCGAGCGCGGCACGCGTGAGCGTCGAGACCAGGCGCGCCTGGCCGTCCTGCTCGCAGTCGGCGCGCACGAGGCACAGCACGTCGTCCGACGTGCGCTCGAGGAGCTCGAGCACGATGGCGCCTCCGACGAAGCCGGTGGCTCCTGTCACCAGGTGGGCGGCGCGGCCTGACGTGTTCATGTTCCAACTCCGAACCGCGTCGCCAGGTATGACGCGACGCTCTGCAACGAATCGAACGTGGAGGACGGGACGTCGTCGTCCCACTCGATGCCGAACTCCTCTTCGATGCCGCTCATGACGGCGATGAAGGAGCTGGAGTCCAGCCCGAGCGAGCGCAGGGGCAGGTCGGCTGATGTCGGCGGCAGCGCGACCGGCTGCGCGCTCGCCGACGTGACGACGGCCGCGATGCGATCGAGGACGTCGCCAGGACGAGAGTCGGGACGTGACGCGCTCATCGCCCGGCCTCGCAGTCCTCGACGAACGATTGCACGGCGCCCTCGAACGCCTCCGTCGCCTCCCAGTACGGCAGGTGGCCGATGCCAGGGAGCTCGAGGACGCGGCACTGCGGGATGAGGCTGGCGGCGTCGGCCACACCGGACGGTGACCACATGAAGTCGTTGTCTCCCACCAACAGGAGCACCGGGCAACCGAGTTGCCCGAGCAACGCGGGGTCGTCGTCGGCCTGCATCGCCGTGCGCAGGTTGTCGAGCGCGGCCTGGGGCGACAGCAGCGCGACGAACGCCTCTCGCAGTCCGAGATAGGCGGGGGTTCCGCCGCGCTCCATCATCGTGTCGGACAGCACGAGCGAGTACAGGTGGTCCCACAGCGCGGCGGTGCCGGCTTCACGAAGGGTGGTCTCCCAGGACCGGTTCACCGCTCGCCGGTGGCGACCGCCGTACGGCGAGAAGGCCGGTCCGACGAGGACGAGGCCGGCGACGCGCTCCGGGTAGGCGAGCGCGAAGTCACGGCACAGCAGCGTCGAGACCGACGTGCCCACGAGGTAGGTGCGCTCGATCGCGAGGGCGTCGAGCATCCCGCGGAGGTCAGCGAGGTGATCGTCCCATCCGCTGTCGGGAACCTCGCTGGAGGCGCCCTGGTTGCGCAGGTCGTAGCTGAGGATTCGGTTGCGTTCGGCCAACTGGGCGGTGAAGCCCCGCCACATCGGCGCGACGAGGAAGAAGTTGTTGACGGTCGTGATCGTCGGCCCGTCACCCCGGAGCTCGCAGTACAGCTCCACACCGTCACCGACCGGCACGGCCGGCCGATCCTCGTACCGGAAGTCGAGGTCGAGCGTCGCCGTGCTCATCGTGCCCGCTCCACGGCAATCTGCACGCTGTCCCACAGTGCGACACGGCTGAGCAACGCCCGGCGAGCCGCCTCGAACGCGTCGCGCCACTTCGAGTTGTCGTCGCCGCACAGCTCGACGAGCAGGTTGAAGGCGAGCGGCGTGTGGATGTCGGCGTCGAGGTCGATGTGCCGCTCGAAGTACTCGATCAACGTCTCGACACGACCAGGGACCCGGCCGGCGAGCTCGACCAGCGACGAGAACATGTCGGGGATCAGGTTCTCGCGGCCGATGGCGAACGCACCCGCGTGCTGGTGCACACGGCCTCGCGACAACTCGGTCCAGTTGGACGCGATGCATCGAGCCGCGCCCTCCGGCGCACCCGAGGCGGCCAGCGCCTTGAGTGGTGGCCGACCGGCGCGCAGCGCGGCGACGAAGCGGTCGATCGGTTCGACGTCGGCACCTACCTCCTCCATCGCCCGCCGGTACAGCTCGAAGTGGCTCGTCCACCCGTCGCCGTACGTGTCGCTCTCCTCCCCGAGCACGATCTCGTTGATGAAGCGGCGCGTGGCCGGACGACCGACCGGCAACCACGGGACCGTCACGCACGTGAGTGATCGCTGCAACGACTTCAGCAGCCACATGAAGTCGAGCACCGCGAACACGTGGTGCTCCATGAAGATCGCGACGCCGCCGATCGTGTCGAGCGACGAGTACATCGGGTGGTTCACGATCCGCGAACGGAGCGGTTCGGTCTCCCGGATGAACGCCTCGATCCGGGGGTCGACGTCGGCGACGTCACTCCATCGCTGCTTCGCCGTGTCGTCGGTCATCGACATGTGTCGCTCCTCGCGTTGTCGTCAGGACGTTGCGCCACCCCAACGCGACGAGCGCAACACGAGAGATGAGCCAGGAGGCGGCGCGCTGATACACCCGTCGGCGTCCGGATGTCCCCCGCGGCGGCACGGGCACGTCGCTACGTCGATGTATCTCGGGCTGCCCTGCCTGCTCGTGCTCCTTGGATCGAACGGAGGGACACATGACGACCGCCGAGCCGCGTCAGGTCACGAGCTCCTGCCCGTTCCCGACGGTCCTGAGCCGCCGAGACGCGCACAGCGTGGCCATGGCCGGGGTGGACAGCGTCTGGCGCGACGTCGTGGATGTCGACGTGCACCCCGGCTTCGTGGACTGCGTGATGAGCGCCCGCGTCCTCCACCAGCAGGCGGCGGACCGCCGCACGGCGGCCTATTCCGTCGCGATCGGACACGACGTCGTCGCCTGGGTCCTGGACGAACGGATCGACGAGCCGCGCATGATGCTCTCGTTCGTCCAGTTGGCCGGACCCTTCCATCGGTTCGAAGGAGCGTGGTCGGTCACCCGCCTGCCGACAGCGTCGCTGGTCGGCCTGCGCGTCGGCTACGAGATCCACGACGAATGGCTGTCGAGCGTGCTCGGCGCCGACGGCGCCAACCTGCAGCGCGTGATGGACAGCTGGGTCAACGCCATCGGGACGTGGGCCGGCACCCCAGGCTGAGCCGGACGCCGGTGCCGCTGCTACGTGACGAGGTCGGACAAGTGCTGCAACGAGCTCTCGAGGTGGTCCTGACCGAACGGCGGGAACTGGATGAACTCGCGGACGGGGGGCGGGACGGCTGACCAGTCGTAGGTGAGGGCCACGGTCGTCTGCGACGGACCACTCGCCGCCAGGTCGTAGCGCCAGAACCACCCACCGAACCCGAGGTCTCCGGTCTCGGGCGATTCCTGTCCCGGCTTCCAGGCGATCGCTCGGGGCGGATCGAACACCTCCACCCGATTGGCCATCTCGTAGTCCTTGTCGGGGTGGTTCTCGTGGTACATCGCCATTCGGAAGACCTGGCCGGCCTCGGTCAGCGGGACGGCGTCCAGGGACTCCCGGACCCAGCCGGTGCCGTCGATCGCCGGGTGGGTGGCGGGGTCGGCCAGGACCGCGAACACCGCGTCGGGCGTGGCCTGGACGGTTCGTGTTGCGGTCATCCGCTCAGCTTCCATGTGATGTCAGACGACCGGCCCGTCGAGAACTCATCGGCGCGCGACCGCGAGCCGGTGCTCGAGGCCCGCCACCTCCCGATCGCCGGTCAGACTGCAGGCATGGGTGCACGGAGCTCACGGTGGCCGACCGCGCCCGGGTGACTCGCTGCGGGCTGGAGGTCGACGCTGAGCTGGCCGCGTTCATCGAGAGCGAGGCACTGCCGGGGTCGGGTGTCGGTGCGACCGCGTTCTGGGACGGGTTGGCGGCGATGGTCGCCGACTTCGGCGTCCGGAACGCGATGTTGTTGCAGGAGCGCGCCGATCTCCAGGCGGCTCTCGACGGCTGGCACCTGGACCATCCAGGTGTGCCCGACCGCGACGAGTACCGCTCCATGCTCGGTGAGATCGGGTACCTCGTGCCGAAGGGGGCGCCGTTCACGATCGCCACCACCGGCGTCGATCCGGAGATCGCCGAGGTGGCCGGCCCGCAGCTGGTCGTCCCGGCGACCAACGCTCGGTACGCGCTCAACGCGGCCAACGCCCGGTGGGGTTCGCTGTACGACGCGCTGTACGGCAGCGATGCCGTCGGCGGCTCACCCCCGCCTGGGCCCTACGACCCCGATCGTGGGGTGCGGGTGATCGACTGGGTGCGGCAGTTCCTCGACGAGGTCGTGCCGCTGCGCGGAGCGTCGTACGCAGGCGCGCGTGGGTTCCGGGTGGTCGATGGCGATCTCGTCGTCACGCTGTCGGACGGAGGTGCGGCCGGACTCGCCGATCCGGGGTTGTTCGCCGGCCACGTCGGCCTTTCGGGCGCGCCGTCGGTGATCCTCCTCGAGCACCACGGGCTGGGCATCGAGATCGTCATCGACCGGGCGCACGCCGTCGGCGGCGACGACCCGGCCGGCGTGGCGGACGTGGTGCTCGAGTCGGCGGTGACGGCGATCATCGACTGCGAGGACTCGGTGGCCACCGTCGACGGTGCCGACAAGACCCTCGCCTACCGCAACTGGCTCGGTCTGTTGACCGGCTCGCTGACCGCCCAGGTCGACAAGGGCGGGGGCTCGTTCACCCGGGCGCTCGATCACGATCGCACCTACACCGCACCGGACGGTTCCGACATCTCCCGATCAGGCCGGGCCTTGCTGCTGGTGCGCAACGTGGGCCACCTGATGACCACCCCGGCCGTGCTCGATCCGGTCGGGCGGGAGATCCCCGAGGGGTTGCTCGATGCGCTCGTGACCGTCCTGTGCGCCACCCACGACCTGCGCGCCGACGTCCCGCTGCACCTTCGCGCCGGATCCGTGTACGTCGTCAAGCCGAAGATGCACGGCCCCGACGAGGTCGCCTTCGCCAACTCGGTGTTCGACCGAGTCGAAGACGTGCTCGGGCTGCGCCGCCACACCGTGAAGCTGGGCATCATGGACGAGGAGCGGCGGACCACCGTCAACCTCGCCGAATGCATCCGCGCCGCGTCGGCGCGGGTCGCGTTCATCAACACCGGGTTCCTCGACCGAACGGGTGACGAGATCCACACGTCGATGCTCGCCGGACCGATGGTGCGCAAGAACGACATGCGCGTCCAGCGATGGATCACCGCATACGAAGACCTGAACGTCGACGTCGGGCTGGCGTGCGGACTGCGGGGCCGAGCACAGATCGGCAAGGGCATGTGGGCCGCCCCGGACCTGATGGCCGACATGCTCGCCACGAAGATCGCCCACCCCGACGCTGGGGCCAGCTGCGCCTGGGTCCCGTCCCCCACGGCGGCGACCCTCCACGCCACCCACTACCACCGCGTCGACGTCGCCGCCCGCCAGGCCGCGCTCGCCGCGGCTGTCGATGCCGGCGACCGGCGAGCGACGCTCGACGACCTGTTGGCGATCCCGCTCGCGGACGGCGCGTGGACCGCCGACGAGATCCAGGCCGAGCTGGACAACAACGCGCAGGGCATACTCGGCTACGTCGTGCGGTGGGTCGATCAGGGCATCGGCTGCTCGAAGGTGCCGGACATCACCGATGTCGCGCTGATGGAGGACAGGGCGACGTGTCGCATCTCCTCCCAGCACATCGCCAACTGGCTCTGTCACGGCGTGGTCGACGAGGACCAGGTGCGCGCCACGTTCGCCCGGATGGCCGCTGTCGTCGACGCCCAGAACGCCGGTGATCGGCACTACCGACCGATGACCCCGGACCTCGACGGGCCGTCGTTCCTGGCGGCGTGCGAGCTGGTCATCTCGGGCGCCGCGCAGCCGTCGGGCTACACCGAGCCGATCCTGCACGCCCGCCGCCTCGAAGCGAAGCGGACCGCCGGACCGACCCGACGTCCCACCGATCAGCTCAGGCGTCGCCGGGACGGGTGATGTACACGACGCCATACGCACCGGTGACGGCGAAGCAGGCGATCGCCACACCGTTCCAGAGACTGAAGCCATCGCCGGCACCGTCGATGACGGTCACGATGATGCCGATGATCGCGGCCAGGAGAGCGGTGATGCCACGGATGCGCGTGCTCATCGCCGCATCGTGTCAGCCCGGCAGCCGCGGCGACGCCCGGGCGGTACCTGGCTCGGCCCGGCCATCGACCGGCGGCGTGGTGATGATCTACGTTGATGCGGGGGGCAGAGCACGAGGAGGCGAGCGATGGCTGGACGCGTGGTGCACTTCGAGGTGCCGTTCGACGATGTCGATCGAGTGACCGAGTTCTACCGGGACGTGTTCGGGTGGCAGATCATGTCGATGCCGGAGTTGGACTACCACGGGGTCTCGACGGGGCCGGTCGGCGATCAGGGGATGCCGACCGAACCGGGGTACATCGGCGGCGGCATGTTCAAGCGGCAGGACGGCGCGCCGTCGATGCCCGTGATCACGATCGACGTCGACGACATCGACGCCACGTTGGCGGAGATCGAGGCCAAGGGTGGGTCGACGGTCGAGAAGAAGATCACGGTCGGTGACATGGGCTTCGCCGCCTACTTCAAGGATCCCGAGGGCAACGTCATGGGGATCTGGCAGACGGCGTGATCAGCGCTCATCCGAGTGTCAGCGCTCATCCGAGTGTCAGCGGTCGCCGGAGTGTCGGCGGCGCCCCCTCTGCGCCCCCGGCACTCGGACGGAGGCGGGCCGAGCGCGTCACGCATCGTTGACGGTGATCGAGGCCTTGCCCTGGACCCGGCCGGCGGCCAGTTCGGCGCAGGCGTCGAGCAGTCCGTCGAACGGAGCATTCATCCCGACCATCGGCTCGATCACCTGCGCGGCGAGCAGCTCGACGACCGCCCGCCGCGCCTCCCCGTGGATCTCGGGGTACTGCTCGAGGACGATCAGCGCGTTGACGCCCATCACGGTGAAGCTCCGCAGGATCAACTGGTTCATGCGGAGGTGCGGGATCGTGCCGCTGGTGAACCCGACCACGACCAGCCGGCCCTCGAAGGCGATGCATCGCCGCGCCTGCTCGAAGAGCTCCCCGCCCACGGGATCGACGACGACATCGGCGCCGCGACCGGCGGTGTGCTCGAGCACGGCATCGGTGAGCGACATCGCCTCGGTGTCGACGGTCAGGTCGGCGCCGACCCGCCCACAGAGCGCCGCTCGATCGGCACCGAGGTCGGCGGCGATGACCGTGGCGCCAGCCGCCTTCGCGACCTGGATCGCCGCGCTGCCCACGCCGCCTGCGCCGCCGTGGACGACGACGACCTCGCCCGCCCGGAGCTGCGCCCGGCGGTGCAGCGCGAGGTGGGCCGTGACGTAGTTGCCGATCAGGGCAACCGCAGGTGGCGCAGCTATCGCCTCCGGGATCGGCTCACTCTGGTTCTCGATGACCACCGCCTGTTCGGCGTACGCGCCATCCGGTGGTCGACCGAGTCCGATGATCCGCGTACCCTCGGGCGTCGATGTCCCCGGCCCGGCGACGCGAACGCGACCGACGAGCTCGGATCCCGGCACGCACGGCAGCGGCAGCTGCATCTGGTACTCACCGCGGATCAACAACAGGTCGGCGAAGCTGAGGCCGGCGGTCTCGACGTCGACCAGCAGCTCCCCCGGACCGGCGACCGGTTCGTCGATGTCCTCCAACAGCAGGACATCAGCAGGCTCGCCTGTCCCTCGCATGGTCCATGCCCGGATGATCCACCCCCGATCACCGCATCCGATACCGACCGGAACCTAGCCGACGCCGAGGCCGCGGTGGTGCCCCCGCGCCAGTCCCTGACCCGGCATCCACCCACCCGAACCCGGCCGTCCGCAAAGAAGTGGCACGGGATTGCTGCCGTTCAGACCGACCGCGTCGTCACGTTCGACCACCTGGACGACGCCGGTGCCCCGGGCCAGATCCGCTCCTCGACGAGCTCGCCGAGCTGTTCAGCTGAGGATGCGGGCGGCGGGCGACCTCGTCTATCTTCCAAATCGCGCTGACGGTCCAGGATGGAGGCTACGGGTGCTCGTGCTGCGTCGATTGGTTCGCTCTCGAAGCCTGCCCGGGCTGGCGGTCGTGCCCGCGCGTGCCGGCTCTCTCCAGCGGCAGCTGGTCCGGCCATGAGTGCGATGGACCCTGACGTCGCCCTCGGCGATGGCGCCGAGTCTCCGGGGGCTGTCGATGGAGATGTCGACGTCACGGACAGCACCGCGGTCGCCGGCAGCGTGGCCACAGCCTGCAGCGTCGCGGTCGCCGGCAGCGTCTCGACGGTCGGCAGCGTGGCGGTCGCCGGCAGCGTCTCGACGGTCGGAAGCGTCGCCGTCGCCGGGAGCGCGGCCACCGCCGGGAGTGTCGCCGTCGCCGGGAGCGCGGCCACCGCCGGCAGCATCGCCGTCGCCGGCGCGGCCGGAACTGCCGGCAGCATCGCCGTTGCGGGCAGCGCCGGCACCGTCGGCAGCGTCGGTGTCGTCGGCAGCGTGCTGACGGCCCTCGGCGTCGGCATCCGCAACTGTGTCGCCACCGTCGCGTGCATTCGCTGCCGTCGGTGCATCGCGTGCGTCGCGTGCATCGATTGCGTGGACTGCATCGGATGTGTCGGATGTGTCGGCCTGCGCGGCGCGGTCGGTCGACGCAACATCCGGGCTGCGACCTGACGGCACCCGCACCGACGACCGCGGCGGTGATGCGGTCGGCCCGTCCAACGTCGCACCTGCGCTCCCGCTGCACGCCGACGGCACCTCTCGACCCTGCGCAGGAGGGGACTTCACTCGGCGGCCCCAACGCTCTATGGTAGGCGCACCTAATACCCCGACCACATGGGAGTTCACAGATGCGCAACCCGCGCCCGATCCACCTCGCCCTCGCCGCAGTTCTGGTCCTCTCCATCGCCGCCTGCGGTGACGACGACGCTTCGGACGTGGCCGCCGACACGGCCGCCGAGGCCGGAACCGAGTCGACAGCGGATGCGTCGGAGGGTTCGGTGGCCGAGGGGACCACCGAGCCGGACGCGTCGTCGGACTCGAGCGCTCCGGGCGGTGGTGCGGCCGCCGACGAGTCGGCGTTCCCGGTGACGATCGAGCACGTGTACGGGACGACGACCATCGAGGAGCGTCCCGAGAACGTGGCCACGGTGGCGTGGGCGAACCACGAGGTCCCGTTGGCTCTGGGCGTCGTTCCCGTCGGCATGTCCAAAGCGACGTGGGGCGATGACGACAACGATGGCGTGCTGCCGTGGGTCGAGGACCAGCTCGCGGCGCTCGGCGCGGCCACGCCGGTCCTGTTCGACGAGACCGACGGCATCGATTTCGAGGCCGTCGCCGACACCGATCCCGACGTGATCCTGGCGTCCTACTCCGGGATCACCCAGGAGGAGTACGACACCCTGTCGAGCATCGCGCCGACGATCGCCTACCCCGAGGTGGCGTGGGGGACGTCGATGAACGACATGATCCGCATGAACTCGGCTGCCCTCGGGCTGAGCGACGAGGGCGATGTCCTGATCGACGAGCTGGACGGCGAGATCGCCGCTGCGCTCGACGCCAACCCCGCGCTCGAGGGCAAGCGGATCCTGTTCGCGTTCATCGACCCGACGAACCTCAGCGAGGTCGGGTTCTACACGAGCCATGACACCCGCCCAGGGTTCCTCGAGAGCCTCGGCCTCCCCACGCCGGCGATCGTCGAGGAGGAGTCGGCGGCGACCAGCGACTTCTACGTCACCGTCAGCTCGGAGGTCGCCGACCGCTTCGCCGACGTCGACCTGATCGTCACCTACGGCGAGACCGACGGCGCCATCATCGACCAGGTCCGGGCCGATCCCCTCCTGTCGAAGATCCCGGCCGTCGCCGCCGACTCGATCGCGATCCTCGCGAACTCGACGCCGCTCGCCGCGTCGGCCAACCCGTCGCCGCTGTCGATCGGCTGGGGCATCGAGGACTACTTCGCGCTCCTCGCCTCCGGACTCCAGCCGACCGGGTGAGCGGAGCGCTCCGCACCGTCGCCCCACCGGACGCCGCACCACTGCGACGTCCGGTCGGCGTTCGGGTCGGCTGGTTGATCGCGGTCGTCGTCGTGCTGGTGCTCGTGGTCATGGCATCGGTCGCGTTCGGTACCCGGCAGGTCGGCTTCGACGAGATCGTCGGCGCGCTGTTCGGGACCGACAGCGGTGACCCACTCGGCCGGGCTGCGGTCACCAAGCGCGTCCCACGGACCGTGCTCGCGTTGCTCATCGGCGCCGCGCTGTCCATGGCGGGCACGACGATGCAAGCGGTCACCCGCAACCCGTTGGCCGAACCAGGGATCCTCGGCGTCTCGGCCGGCGCGTCGCTGGCGGTGGCGATGGGGATCGTGTTCCTCGGGCTGTCGGACCCGTACGAGTACATCGTCGTGGCGGTCCTGGGAGCCGCCATCGCATCGCTCCTGGTGTACTCCGTCGGCTCGCTCGGGCGCGGCGGAGCCACCCCGCTGAAGCTCGCGCTCGCCGGCGCGGCGATGGCGGCCGCGTTCACCTCGCTGCTGAGCGCGATCCTGCTGCCGCGGGTCGACCTGATCTCGACCTTCCTCTTCTGGCAGGTCGGCGGCGTCGGCGGCGCGACGTGGGACCGGATCGCGGCGGTCGCACCGTTCCTGGCGATCGGGGCGCTCATCTGCTTCGCGAACGCGAAGGGGATGAACACGCTCGCGCTGGGCGACGACCTCGCCGCCGGCCTGGGCGCCAACGTCGGCCGCGTCCGGTTGGTGTCCGCCATCGGGGCGATCGTGTTGTGTGGCGCGGCGACCGCGATCGCCGGTCCGATCGCATTCGTCGGCTTGGTGGTGCCCCACGTGTTCCGCTTGCTCATCGGCAGCGACCACCACTGGTTGCTGCCATTCGCGGCGCTCGGCGGTGCCGCGCTCCTCGTCGCGGCCGACGTCCTCGGTCGCGTGATCGCCCGGCCGGAGGAGATCGAGGTCGGCATCATCACCGCCGTGATCGGCGCGCCCGTGCTGATCTGGGTGGTGCGACACCAGAAGCTGCGTGAGCTGTGAGCGTCGGCACGATCGTCGCCGGGCGGAGGCGGCGCCAGCGGAACCGGATGCTGGTGTCGACCGGTTTGGGCGGGGCCGTCATCGTCGTGTTCGTGGTCAGCCTGATGGTCGGCAACACGTTCTACGGGCTCGGTGACGTGGCGCGGGTGGTGCTCGGCGAGGAGGTCCCCGGCGCGTCGTTCACGGTGGGCGAGCTCCGCCTGCCGCGAGCCACGCTCGGGGTGCTGACCGGGCTGGCGTTCGGGATCGCCGGCGTCACGTTCCAAACCATGCTGCGCAACCCGCTGGCGTCGCCCGACGTCATCGGCATCAGCTCGGGCGCGAGCGCAGCGGCCGTGATCGGGATCATCACGCTCGGGTTGAACGACACCGCCGTGTCGATGATGGCGCTCGGAGGGGCGTTGCTGACGGCGCTCGGCATGTACCTGCTGGCGAGCCGCGGCGGGTTCGCCGGTGGCCGCCTCGTGCTGATCGGGATCGGGTTCGCCGCGGTGCTGCAGAGCGTCGTGGCGTACACGCTGTCGCGCGCCGCGCAATGGGATCTGCAGGCCGCGATGCATTGGCTCACGGGCAGTCTGAACGGCGCGACCTGGAAGTCGGTCAGCCCGCTGGCGGTGGTGTGCGTCGTGTTCGTGACGCTGCTGCTCGTCCTCGGTCGAGACCTGTCCGTGCTGCGGCTCGGTGACGACTCGTCCGCCGCGCTCGGTCTCCACGTGCACCGGACGCGGCTGTTGCTCCTGGTCGCCGCCGTCGTGTTGGTCGCGTTCGCCACCGCGTCCGCCGGACCGATCGCGTTCGTCGCGTTCATGTCCGGGCCGATCGCGGCCCGTCTGGTCGGCCCGGGGGCGTCGCTGATCGTGCCGGCCGGGCTCGTCGGAGCGTTGCTCGTGCTCACCGCCGACCTCGTCGGGCAGAACGCGTTCGACCACCGCTACCCGGTCGGTGTGATCACCGGCATCATGGGCGCGCCGTACCTGGTCGGGCTCCTCGTCCTGCTCAACCGATCTGGCGGGGCGCTGTGAGCGGGCCGCACGAGCTCGTCGCCAAGGACGTGTCGCTCGCCTATGGGGACCGGACGGTCGTCGAATCGCTCGACCTCACGGTCGCGATCGGACGGATCAGCGCGATCGTCGGCGCGAACGGGTGCGGCAAGTCGACCCTGCTGCGGGCCCTGTCACGACTGCTCACACCGCGCTCGGGCTCGGTGGTGCTCGATGGGAAGGAGCTGCACCGTCGCCCGGCCAAGGAGGTGGCCCGCATCCTCGGACTCCTGCCGCAGAGCCCGGTCGCACCCGAAGGCATCGTCGTGGCCGACCTCGTCGGCCGTGGGCGACATCCGCACCAGCGGGCCCTGTCACGCTGGACCCAACGCGACTACGAGGCGGTCGCGGCCGCGCTCGAGGCGACGGAGACCCTGGACCTCGCCGACCGCTCCGTCGACGAGCTCTCCGGAGGGCAACGTCAGCGGGTCTGGATCGCGATGGCCTTGGCGCAAGAGACCGACATCCTGCTGCTCGACGAACCGACGAGCTTCCTCGACGTCACCCACCAGGTCGAGGTGCTCGACCTGCTGACCGATCTCAACCGCACATCGGGGACGACCATCGTCATGGTGCTGCACGACCTGAACATGGCCGCCCGCTACGCCGACGAGCTCGTCGCCCTCCGCGACGGCAACGTGCACGCGATCGGGCCCCCCGGCCGGGTGATCACCGCCGAGCTCGTCCGTGACGTCTTCGGCCTCGAGAGCGAGGTGATCGTCGATCCGTTGTCGGGAGCGCCGCTGGTCATCCCCCGCGGCCGGTACCACTCGACCTCCCCGGCGGATCCGGTGGAGGCGCGGAGACACGCCCCCGCGACCGACGATCCGGCGGGGCCGGTGGAACTGGGCGCGGAGGGTCTCGGATCCGAGACCAGGCGCGCCCAGACCGCTGGATGGGACTGAGTGCGCAGGGCGTTGACGTCGCCGACGTCGACGACCGCATCGTCGGCGCCGTGGTCGATCCGACGCGCCCGGTACCACCGAGGACGATGTGCATGATCACTCGACGATGGAGCGTCCCCGCCGGTCGGGCAGACCATCCCGTACTCGTTCCTCGTGACCAACACGGGCAACGTCTCGCTGACCGGGATCGCGGTCACCGACCCGAACACGTCCATCGTGTCGTGTCCGACAACGACGCTGGCGCCCGGCGCCTCGACGACGTGCACCGGGCGTCATGCCGTCGTCCAGGCCGACATCGACGCGGCGGCGGTCGTCAACACCGCAACCGTCGAGGGGACGACGCCGAGCGGTACCCGGATCCCCATCGAGTCTCCGCAGGGAATGGTCCTCGTCACCGACAACGGTCCGCAGGCGGCCGAACTGCACGGCGCGGCCGGCTGGCACCCCGCGACGTCGACCTCGTCGCTCCAAGCCGCCTCATCGCGATCCGCCTCGGCACCGACGAGATCGTTGCCGACGACCCGAGCTCCCCCACGCGGCGCAGGCGGCCCGTTCATCTGATGTGTTCGAGGACGTGGGGTCGTAGGTTGGCCGTGGGATGGAGTGGTGCGATGTCGATCAACGTCGCGTCGCGTTCGAGCGCGTCGGGACGGGAGCGACGGCGGTCGTGCTCCTTCATGGCTATGTCGGTGATGGAGGGGCGACGTGGCGAGACCAACTCGATGGTCTGGCCGACAAGTACACCGTCGTCGCCTGGGACGCCCCAGGGGCGGGCGGCTCGGCGGATCCGCCGGAGTCGTTCGGGATGGCCGGCTACGCCGACTGCCTGGCCGGATTCATCGCCGCGCTCGGGCTGGACCGTCCCCACCTCGTGGGTCTGTCGTTCGGCGGCGCGTTGGCGCTCGCAGCCGCTTCGCGTCATCCGGGGATCGCCCGCTCGCTGGTCGTGGTCTCCGGCTACGCCGGATGGGCTGGTTCGCTCCCTCCGCAGACGGTCGAACAGCGCCTCGCCCAGGCCATCACGCTGTCCGAACGGACACCGACCGACCTCGTCGAAGCGTTGTTGCCGACGATGTTCTCGACCGCCCCCGATCCTGAGAGCGTCGGGCGGTTCGCGGAGAGCATGCGGGCCTTCCACCCCGTCGGGTTCCGCGCGATGGCCCGCGCGTCCGCTGAGGACCTGCGCGACCTGTTGCCAGGCATCGACGTTCCGACGCTGCTCGTCTACGGCGACCATGATGTGCGGGCTCCGCTGCCCGTCGCCGAACACCTCCATCGAGCCATCTCCGGCTCCATGCTGATCGTGCTGCCCGGAGTTGGGCACGTCTGCAACCTCGAAGCCCCGCAACCGTTCAACGACACTGTCCGCACCTGGCTCACCGATCGGAGCTGAACCCACAGGGTGTTTCCACGACGGGGTTCGAGACTCGCGGTGGACGTCCCGATCGGAGGGGGTCAGCTTCGCCCGCCGTCGACAGCGTGGCCGGTCGCTCTCGGCGGCGAGGAACCGGACTCGACCAGCGTGGTCCGACTGTCCGGACGGTCACGTCTGGCGCACTACGATTCGCCGGGCCGGATGGTCACCATTGGCCCCGACGACGGGAGGTCGAGTGGAGAGCACTTCATCGACGCGGCGAATCGTGGATTTCCTCGAACGCAACGTCATCGGGAGAGCGGTCGTATCGGCGCCGGTCACCGCCATGACGAACGACGGGGCCACCGAGGTGACCTACGTCGACCAGAACCTCTTCGGCAACCTGACCGTGCGGGCCGACGGCTTCTCCTTCGATCTCACGTCAATCACGCTCGGTAGGCGTTACGGCGTCGACGAGCACGGCGAGCCCGTCGAGCTGGCCGGGAGCATGGACGCCGTTCGGGTCTACCGCTACGACATGACCGAGCGTTCAAGCACCGGTGAGCTCCTCGGCTTCGGTCGGTTCGTCAGCTCAACGAACGTGCAGTCTGACCCGCTGGCCGGCACCTGCTTCGTGGTCCGCATGACCCTGGACGGCGATGAGCTCATCGTCGAGGACACTCAAATCGGCTACGGCGACTTCCCGGCGCGCGGCGGCCGCCGCCGGCCAGTCGCCCTCGACGGCACCTACCGCTACTCCGTGTCAGACGGTCAGCTCACGGTGCAGTTCGACCAGTCGACGTACGACGTCGATCCGGCGTCGCTTCAACGCACACCGACCGGTGAGGAGTTTCCGACCCAACACAGCGAGGAACACACCGACCGCGACGGCCAGTCGTTCGAGCGCTGATCAACCGTCGCGGCCCCCGCCGTCAAGCGGGTGACGAGGGCCGAGCATCAGCTCGCCGACGACCGGCTCGGTCAGCTCGTCGGTGCCGAGCAGCTGGTAGAGGAGGTGGTCGGGCATGCCACCGCCGAGCGCGCACAGCGCGAGGTCGAGGTACTCCGCCACCAAGTAGACGGTCTGAAACAAGCCGCCGACCTCCTTGAGGACCAGGCTGTACGCCAGGTGTCCGTAGGTGGTCGATTGACGGGCGAACCTGCTCGTGACGACGACGACTACGGGCGGGCGCTCACTGCCCGCGGCGGCCGCGGCCGCGTCCAGGAACGGCTGTACGTGATCGACGTCAGTGGAGACCGTCTCCAGCGAATGGTCCTCGGGACGGTATCGGTAGACGCCGGCGGCGACGACGGCGACGGCGTCCGCAGCGAGGACGGGGTACAGCTCGAGCGAGTAGGCGGCGCCGCCGGACGGATACGGCCTCGACACGACCCCGTCACCGAGGTGGCCGGACGGTCGGTTGCGCGCCGACAACCACAGGAACCCGGAGAGCTCCTCGAACGTGATCGGAGCGACGGGCCACGACCGGGAAGAGCGGCGGGCCTCCAACACCTCCGCCAGGTCGCGTCGGGAGCCGACAACATGTCGACCGAGCGGCGTCGCGAGACCAGCACGCGGCGGAGCCACCGCGGGTGGCAGCACTCCCGTACGGACCGGCGGACGATCAGCCCTGGACCGGCGGTGGAACGCGAGGGCGTCGTGATCCCAGCCGGCTGGGTCGACGGCATCGGCCTCGATGAGCACCTCGGCGTCGAGGAGATCGTCGACGCAGGCAGCGACGTCGGACGCGCGCTCTTCGACCAGTCGGGCGACAACCTCGGCGAGCGGGCGCGGCCGGCGGAAGGCGTGGAGCACACCCAGCACGTCGAGGTCGTCGGTCGCCAGATCGACCGGTGCCCCGGCCGCACTGAGCTCGATCCGTCCCTCCCGCCAGGTGACCGAGGCGAGCGGTGAGACCACCAATGGGCGCGAGTTCGGCTGCTCGTCGTTCACGGTCGGTGAACCGGGCGTCGCTGGATGCGCAGCCGGTCGGCCGGGGAGCCGAAACGCACGTCCAGGGCGCGAGTTGCACCAGCCCATTGCTGCGCCGTCGCCGCCGCCCGCAGTCGCGACGACACCATTGGGTCGCGCCAGCGCTCGACGGCTCGCTGCCACAGGACGATTGGCGAGTCCTCGAGCAGGCTGCCGACGGTGCCCTCGTACACCGGCATGGCCCGCACCCGGCCGTCCGGTTCGACCTGCATCGCGGGGATCTCCCCTGCTGCCAGTCGATCGGGGTGCATCTGGAACATCCCGTTGTCGCTGAGGCCGATGTCGACGTGGGGTGGTGCTGCGCATCGCAATGCCTGGTGGAGCTCGTCGCTGCGGAGTCGTTCGAGCTGCTGCTCGTCGAGCAACTCGTGGTCCGCGAAACTCTGTCGGCTGGCCAGCCCGATGGGCATCACCGCCCCGAAGAACACGAAGTGGAGTCGGTCGAACTGCGGCACGACTGTGGTGCAGAACACCTCCATCTCGGTGATGTTGCTGCGCATCACGGTGTAGTCGACGCCGAACGTGGGGCCACTCGCCGAGCGGGCGACGGCGTCCAGGGTGGCCAGGGTTGCAAGCGCCCGCTCGAAGGACCCCAGCCGCCCTCTGATGCGGTCATGGGTCGCGGCGAGGGCGCCGTCGATGCTGACGGTGACGTTGGCGACACGTTCCACGATCGCAGGGAGCGCCGGTTCGAGACTCGGCCAGCCCCCGGTGTAGAGCTGCACGCTCACGCCGGCGGCATGGAGGTGGGCGATGACGTCGAGGAGTTGCGGCAGAACGAGCGGTTCCCCGCCTGAGAGCACCACCGTGCGCGAGCCGAGTTCGATCAGCGCGTCGCAGACCCGGTGTAGGTCCCGACCGGACAGTGCCCGTGACGGACGGCGACCAGATTCGGAGTAGCAGTGTGCGCAACGCAGCGGACAGGCGTAGGTGATGTCCCAGACGACGGTGCTCGGCGGTTCGGCGGCGGGGTGGTCGGGCGCCTCGTCGATCATCGACGGCCCCGCGGGAGCAGGTCGCGGATGCACGTCGCTCGTCCGCGAGGGCCCGTGCACAGCGGGTTCGTCGTCTCGGTCCCAGGGATCGTCACCCGTACCGCCCTCGCCGGCGCGATGGTGCTCACGGTCAGGTCGGCGATCAGCAGGTGCTCATACCCGGCGGACTGCGTGCGGTCGACGATCCACTCCAGTTCGTGGAGGAGATCGGCGGTTTCCAGCCCGATGGTGTCATCGAGCGGGCGGGTGGGAGGGTCGTTGCCAAACCAGAACAGCTGGGAGCTCGGCACGACGGTGCGGGGCCGTTCGTGGCGGCCGAGACTGCGCGCCTGCAGCGAGTAGTCCTCACGCCCACCGGCGATGAAGCCGGCCTTGGTCTGCGCCGCTTCCAACAGGGCCATGGTGACGGCGACCTGCGGGTCCGGATGAGCGGCAAACCCGTCCGAGGCCGTGCTGGCCGCGCCGGCGAACGGGTCCTCGAACACCCGGGCGTAGAACGTTGGCACGGCGATCTCCGATGTGATGTCGAGGATCCGCACGTGCATGCCGGCCCTGCGGTAGTTCTCGGTGATCCGTCGCGGGCCTTCGGGCAGCGTGTCGAGGTCGACGAACCAGAACTGGCGCAGGCCGACCTCGCCCGGATTGTCCAGCTCCAGTTCGGCCAGTCGCACCGCATGACGTTCGATGCATTCGCAGGCGGCGTGGACGGCGGCTTCCGGCATGCTGAACCCGGAGGCGAGACCGCTGGAGGAGAAGATCTTCCCGCCGAGGCGGGGCGAGTACAGGATGTCGTCGGTGAGTCGCTCGCCGACAAGACACGCCGTCGGCATCGCCACGGTGCGCGCGCCGATCAGGTCGACGCACTCTGACCAGTCCATGTCGGTGTCGGGCGTGTAGCGAGTGTCGAACGGCAGCCCGAGGCTCGCCGGGTCGATCGCCGGTGTCTCGACGAAGGCCATCTCGCGGTACGACCGGCGGGCTACGAGCGGTGGGCGGAACGCGTCCTGGGCGTGGATCTCGACTTCCTCCATGATGCTGCCGGCCTTGGCCGCCTCCCGCGTCTCGGCCTTGCCGCTCGCGAAGCTCGCCGACCAGCCGCTGCGCTCGCCGAACGCCTGGGCGACGTGGATGCCGAGGTTCGTCAGCTCACCGACGAGCCCGATGCGCACGATCCCGATCTGACCGGCGATTCGCTCCGCGCGTTGCAGCGCGGTTTCGGTGTCGACGCCGAACCGGCGTGATCCTGCGGCCTTGGGGGTCGGGACCAGATCGAGCTCGAGCGCGCGCCACTGCTCGGAACGCACCGCCGCCGGCTCGGTGGACGAACGGCGGTCCAGGGCGTCCACCACTGTCTGGGCCGCTCGGCGGGCGAGGGCAAGATCGACGACGAACCCGTCGAGCGCCTCTCGGTCCACTCCCAACGTTGCCAGGTCGGACTGGATGAAGGACCACCGGATCACCTGCTGGAGACGGGCGACACATCGCCGCGATTCGTCGAGCTCGCCGTCGCCCGGTGGACCGTCGCGCGCGCCCAGGTTTGCGAAGTAGCGCAGGGCGCCGAGGCGTAGAACCTCTCGCTTCAGCGCCAGCTCGTCCATCCACAGTTCTGCCCGCAGCGCCCTCTGGACACCGTCGGTGGGGTGCCGCGCGAGCGCGGCGATCCACCGCGCCGTCACGACCTCGTCGTGCAGTGTGTCCGAGACGTCCTCCAGGCCGAGGCCGAGGTCACGCATGGTGACGTGGGCCTCCTCGGACGATTCCCAGCCCCATTGCAGGCGGGTGAGGTCGAGGAGGGACTGTGCGGCATCGCCGAGCTCGTCCGCCGACACCACGAGGGCATCGGGGGCGACCCAGGGAGGGTTCCGGCCGAGGCTCGTCCGCACGGCGGCCCGTCGCGCAGCGGAGGTGAACCGGCCCGTCATCTTGAGGAAGGCGACGAGGTCGTCGAAGTCGACCGTGTCACCGCTCTCCCAGATCAGCACGGGCGCGTCCGCAGCGGCCCGCCCGACCACTTCAGGGGTCGGGTTCGCTGGCACGGTCACCAGCTGGGGCCGGACCGGCGCACTCTTGTTCCCCACGCCTCGTTCGGCGTGGCGCGGACGCGCCGAGGCGACAGTCTCGAGGAGGAGCTGAGCGTCATCGCGCTTGAGGTCGAACCGTCGCAGCAGCCCGATCAGGTCGTCGGCGTCCGTCGTGTCGGCGAGGGCCGATGCGCCGACGATGTTGATGTAGGTGCGCTGGGTGTAATGCAGCTTCTCGGCCGCCGCGACGAGCGCTTCTCCGGAGGCGCGAGCAAGGGTGCCGAGGCGGACGAGACGCTCAACGGAGTAGCGCACGTTCACCAGCGGCTCCGTGAGGCTCATCCCGGACTCCGCTTCGAACAGGAGAGCGACCTCGTCGTCACGCTCGATCAGCCCCGTGCGGTACATGTCGACGATCCGCCCAACGCCGACGACCGCGGGCACTTCGACGGCCCGCAGGGCGCCCATGCTCGCAGCGCCGTAGATCACCACGCCTCGGTCGATGGCGGCGCGCACCTCGCCGGGACTGATGGCGAGGGTGTCGGCGAACACCCCGTCGATGATGCCGACGACGGACCTTTCGGGCACATCGTCGAGATCGCCGCGCTTGATCGGCGGCCGGAAATCGGCGTCGGGCAGGATCCGCTCGGCGAGCTCCCGGGATATCGAGGGGCCGACGAAGATCGTCGGGCGGTCGATGCTCCGGGTCACCCTGGACCGGGCGTGCGGCCCGGTTCGAAGGGCCGCAGCGGTGGGTCGAAGGGTTCCCGCGGCAGCTCTCGGATGCCCGGATCGAAGCGCTCGGGGATGATGATCTTCGGGCAGTGTTGGCCGGACTTGCACGCCTGCGGGAACGCGTAGATGCGCGTCGCGTCGAAGCGGTCCGGCGTCGACTGGTACCCGCCGACGACCTTGTCGATGGTGAGGGTGCGCCGCGCCGGCGGGTCGGCCCCGAACGCGTCCTCGTAGAGCTGCTGGGTTGCGGCGTAGAGCTCGATGTTCTCCTGCCATTCGACCGCGTCGTCCATGCCGAAGTACGGGTAGTGGTGCAGGAAGTAGCCGAAGATGAGCTCGCAGTCGGCGGCGTACTTCCTGGTGTCCAGGATGTGCTGGTGCCAGTACGCATCGAGGCCCTTGTCCACGGACAGCGTGGTGTGCGGGTGGAGGAGGTTCAGGACCAGGAAACGGCGGTAGCGGCGCTCCACCACGCCGAGCGACTGATCGGTCCACGTCTCGGGGTCGTCGTGGCGCAACTTGGCGTTGATCGGAGCGAGATCGATCTGGTCGACCACTGTCTCGGCGGCGGCGACGTCTTCGCGGGTCGGAGCGATCGTGGACATGTCATCCCTCCTTGCGTGGCTACCGTCCACCCTAGTCGTCGAGCGCGCCGCACCCGATCGGTGGTCGCGCGAGCCACACGGTTGCGTTCCTCGGCGCAGGTTCAGCTGTCGTAGCTCGACGGTCCAACGAACGGGCCCAGCCCAGAGCGCTGGGCTCGGCGCGGTACTCTGCGTCGGCAGTGAGCGAAACGGTGCGCAGCCTGCGTGCGCCGAACCAGGTGCTGGCTGCGGTCGTGGCCGCGTGCTCCGCAACGGGCGACGTCGACGCCGAGAGCCGAGTCGCCAGGGCCGGTTCCACCGTTCTCGAACTGCTGCCGTCTGCCGTCCGACACGAGCTGATGAGACTGCGTGACCGCGATGTGCCTTCGGCGGCGGTCCACGTGCAGGGGCTCCTCTGCGGTGGTGAACTCGTGCCCGGATGGAGCACCACAGAGGTGACCGCGGCCGAGGACGTCGTGCTCGGCGTCGGCAAGGTCCTCGGCGAGCCCGTGGGCTATGCCAGCGAGAAGTCAGGGGTCTTGGTCCAGCACGTGTTCCCGGTCGAAGCGGAGGCGTCCGCGCCCTCGAACGAGTCCTCGTCGTTCGAGCTCGACCTCCACACGGAGCTCGTGTTCTCTCGCCGGCACCCCGACCGACCAATGGATGCGCTCTGTCCTGACTTCATCGTTCTCGCCTGCCTGCGCGGCGATCCCGATGCGCGAACAGTGGTCGTATCGAATCGAGCCGTGGTGGCGTCGCTCGGCCGATCGGACGCCGACCTGCTGCGCGCCCCTCTGTTCCAGCTACAAGCGCCGTACTCGTTCACACGCGACGGGGACCGCTCTCGTCCGTGGGTGGGCCCGGTCCCCCTCTTGACGGGTCCTGCCTCCGATCCCTGCTTGGCGGTGGACCTCGCGTGTGGGACGAGAGCCGTGTCTGCCAATGGCGAGCGTGCGTTGGGAGCCCTGCGTCGTGCCGTGGCGCCGGCGGCGCGACGCGTCGAGATCGAGCTGGAAACAGGTGATGTGCTGGTGCTCGACAATCGTCGCTGCTTGCACGGCCGCTCGTCGTTCAGGGCGCGCTTCGATGACTCTGACCGGTGGTTGCTCCGGAGCTACGTCCGATCGTCGCTGGATCCGACGGGTCGGATCCTGTGATCACGTGCGGCCGATGACCATGTACCTGGTGAACAACGACAGCTCGAGAGCGCCTGCGCTGGAGACGGCTGTGAGCGCCGCGTCGTGCGCGAGCTGCTCGGGAGAGTCGACGCAGTTGACGTGGTCCGGGCAGCCCCGATAGTTGTTCGACTGCAGCACGACGAGTGTGTCCGGCGGGACGAGGCGTCGCCACCCGGAGAAGTCGGAGAGGTGCTCGCAAATCGTGTTGATCAGTACGAGCCGTCGATCCCGTGCCAGGCGGGCGTAGTCGAGAGAGTGGACGTCTTGACACAGGAAGTGCAGTCGCGGCGTCTCCCGACCGGTCGTCCGGGCGCCGATCGAGCACGCCACGGGGTCGATGTCCACGCTGACGGCCAGCTGGGGACTCCAGCCTCGGCTCCGGTAGAGCAGCCATGGAAGGATGCCGCACCAGCCACCCAGGACGACCAACGTCGCGTCGCGAACTGACGCCACGCGCTCGAGCTCCTCGAGCAGCCAGTACTTCGAGCGCACCTGAACATCGTCGAGCGACGCGAGCAGCACCTCGCGCTCTGCATCATTGACCGCCCAACCCCTCGTCGTCGCGGGGCTGATGTGGGTGTCGATCAACGAACGAACGGGTCGACGAGGCTGCGCAGGTTCTCGAACGTGGTGAGTCCGACGCATGAGGCTCGCGCCCCTTGGGCCTTGGTCCCGCCGGTCATCGCGCCGAGGATCTGGTCCTGCAGCTTGCCGTTCATGAACACGGCGACGGTTGGAACCCGGAGCACGCCGTACTCAGCGCACAAGCGCGCGGTGTCCGGACCGAACTCGACGTAGGCGACCTTGACCTTGCCGCGCATCGAGGTGGCGAGCTCCTCGATGTCCGGGACGAGCTGCAGGCTCGCCGAGCACCACCTCGCACCGAAGTGGACGATCGTCGGCACCTTGGGCTTGAGGACCTCGACATCGAAGTTGTGGACACCGACCTCGCGGACCGGTGCAAGCCGGGACGCGACCATGTCCGTGATGGCGCGGCGCGCAGTCGCTCCGCCGATGAGGTCGACCATCGTCCCGCCGTCGAACATCATGGTGACGGGGAGACGGGTGACGTTCAGTCGTTTGCAGAGCGCCCGGTCGGCGTCGAAGTCGACGTGGACGACCTTGACCTGCCCGTCGAACTCGTCAGCGAGGTCGTCGATGTCGGACACCAGCTCTTGGCTGGGCTGGCACCAGGCAGCGCGGAACGCGACGAGGACCGGCACATCGGCGGCCAGCACCTCCTTGTTGAAGCTGCGGCTCTTGATGGCAACGGCTGGCATGACTTCCTCCTGGTGGGCTAGCGGTGACTGAAGCGGCTCTCGTCGGCGGCGGCGTACTCGCGCACGGCACGATCGGCTGAGGTGACGGCGCCGAGCCGTTCGACGATGCCGGCGAGGTCGCGACCGGGGATCGCACATGTCAGCTCGTCGGGGGCCATGCCCGTTCGTTCTCGGCTCAGCGCGCATCCCATGCTGAGCGCGGCCTGCCCAGCCTTCGCTCTCGCGACGATCTGACATTGCGGTTTGCGGCTGTACTCGAGGGTCGGAATGGCGTCTGAGAGTTGCATCATCTGACTCGGCTTGAGGCGCAGGACAACGACATCGGGGTCGCCAGCGGTATCGGCGAGTGGGCCGTAGACGATGCTTGCCGACGGTTTGGGAATGACGTGGACTGCGGCGACGTCATCGCTGGTCACCCAACCCACCTCGAAGAGTGCGCCGACATCGGCGGCGCCGGCGATGTCGTCCAGCGTGGCGAAGCCATGGACCCATCGGCCGACCGAGCAGTTGCCGTGATCTTCGGGAGCCGTCGCGAACGTGGCGGTGTCAGCCTCCATCCAGAAGACGCAGCTGGCGGGAACACGGCCAGCCCGTCCGTCGGGAGTGGGTTCACTCATCGGCTTTTCGAAGTGCGGCGCGCCAGGGTCCGCTTCGTCGCTGAAGGTCAGCGCGATCGGGTGGTGCTCGAGCCCCAGGGTGTCGGACAGGGTGTCGCTGACGTCTCGCCAGGTCGTGGTCATCGGTGCTCCCTTGCTGCGGTTGGTTCCTAGAGTCGGGCGAGTTGTTCGCTCGTCGGCTCGGCGCAGCAGTACCAGGGCTCGCTGAGCGACGGGATCTCCTGGTCATCGCTCAGGTCGACGGCCCCGGCGCCAGCCACCGATCGCACCTGCCGGTAGATCTCACGACGGCTCAGCCCTGTCGACTCGGCGTGAGCGACGACGGCCATCACCTCCTCGTACAGCTCGTCGACGGCAGGATCGGGGTGGCGCCATGGGTAGAACAGCGCAGCTTCGTCGAATGGTTGGAGGAGCTCGACCACGTCAGGGAGCTCGAGCAGCCGGGAGCTGGCAGTGACGAGCAGCCGGATGGCGTACTGCACCGGTGCGACGTTGCCCACGAGGCCGAGGTGCGCAACACGGTCGAGGAATGCCCGGTATCCGTCGATGGTCGTCCACGGGGTGAACGCCACGAAGGTCGAGTTGAAGGCCAAGCCGGCACGACGGCACGCGGCGAGAGCGTGCTCGAAGTCCTCTGCGGTGTGCTGCTTCTCGAAGCGCTCCAGGATGACGGCGTCGAATGATTCGACAGCGCTGGTGACCAGGACGCATCCGGTTGCCGCGAGCTCGGTGAGCAGCGCCTCGTACTGGCAGAGGTGCTCGACCTTGATCGTCACGTCGTAGGTGACGGCCGGGAACTGCTCGTGGAGGAGGTGGACGATCCGTCGGGAGTGAGCGGGGCCGTTGAAGAAGTCGGGATCGCCGAACGTGATGTGACGTGCGCCGGCTGCGACCTGTTGGCGAATGTCTTCGATCACGACGGTGGCCGGGACGGGTATGAAGTGCCCGTCGTAGATCGGCACCACAGGACAGTGTCGGCAGCGGTGGCGGCACCCTCGGGAGGCCTCGGTGTAACCCACGATGCGCTGGGCGCCGCCGGGGAGCCGGAGGAAGGCGTAGCGCTCGAGTGGGGGAAGTCCGGTGCGATCGGGTGTATGGAGGCTCTGGTGGTCGAGCGATATCACCGGGATGGCGACAGTCCGCCGTGGTCGGGGCTCGGCGATGAGTCGCTGGTAGAGCTCCAGGAGACCGGTTTCGTACTCGCCGCCGAGGATGGTTTCCACGCCGAGCCGCCGGAAGTGGTGCTCGTTGAGTGGCGCGTAGAGCCCGTAGGCGCAGAGGTGGGCACGAGGTTCGAGATCCCGTACCTTCGAGATCAGACCCTGCGTCAGGCGTGCGGCGGTGTGCATCGGCACGAAGAAGGCCACGACCGCCGCGTCGCGGATCGCGGTCTCGTCCAACGGGTCGACGCTGACGTCGAGGACATGGACATCGGCACCAGCAGCTCTGAGCACGGCGGCGGGCGATGCCAGGCCGACAGGTTGGCGTCCGAGGTCGTACGTCGACACGAGCGCTACATGGTGTGCCATCGCGTCTCCCTCCTGTGACGCTCGTGGTTCGTCAGAGTACTCCGGCCGGGGACACGTCAGAGACGCGACATCCGTGCGGTTCGCGGTACCCGACCGTTGCGTATGCGTCGAGGTAGCGGTCGCGCAGCCGCGACCAGTCGAAGTGTCGGGCCCGGCCGGACAGCACGACGGCCCGGCGTCGTCGCCACCCCACATCGGTTCCGCGGTCGAGCCTGTCGACGGCGGACTGGACGTCGCCGGGAGCGTACGTGTCCTCACGGTCGCCGAGGTAGTCCTCGACGAAACCCGGCAGATCGGGACAGATCACCGGGCAGCCGGCAGCCATGGCCTCGAGCAGGGCGTTGGACGCAGTGCCGTCGAGCACGGGGAGGAACAGTGCCGATGCCGTGCGGTAGCAACCGGCCAGTTCCGTCTCGCTGAGGCGGTCCGTGAACTGGACGTTCGGTGGCAACCCGCGCAGCTCGGTTCGGGCCGTAGCTCCAACAGCGAGCACCTCCCGGTGTCGCAGTCGCGGTGAGGCGAGGACGCGCTGTGCGAACTGCCAATCGCGCAAGAACGAGCCAACAACGAGGATCGGGCCTGACGGCGATGGCGGCGGCGCCGTGTCGGCGGTCCTGAACGCGTCGATCGACACGCCGTGTGGGATGACAGTGATCGGCTGCTGGCAACCGGACGCGCGAAGTCCCTCGGATTGCGACCTGGTCAGGGCGATGAGGGCGTCACAGTCCTCGAGGGCTCCTCGGGCTTCGGCGTCGGCGAGCAAGCGGGTTGCCGGCTTGTGCACGGTGGCGATGACCGGCCGGCCGGGGTGGCGCCGGCGAAGGAGGGCGGGCAGGTGGCAACCGCTGCAGTCGCCATAGATGACGTGGAAGGCCACAGACGCATCCGCGGCTGACGGCGCCCGGAGCCAGTCGATGTCCCCTCGTTCGAGGGCCTTGCCGCTGAGCCAACCCGCCGTGGGGAACTGCGCGATCACCTGGTCGTAGCCGCTGCTGGGTGAATGATCGCAGCACCGATCACCGACGAACACGAGTCCCATCACCACCAGCCTGCGCCCCGCGCCGTTGCGGTCACGGATGTGGCGCCGTGCGGATTGACCCCGTGGCGGAGTCGACGAGGATCCGAGCCGACTTCTCGTGGCTCCGGGCGATCGACCCCTGCGGCTTGCCCTCGACGTGCACTCCGAGGCCGACTCGGTCCTGGAAGGCCTGTTCGATCAGTGCGCAGTCCTGCCGCGCGGCCTCGGCCTCGATGACGAGGTCGTCGTCATCGCCGTTGCGATGAAGCAGCGCTCTCCACTCGGCATGGACGGGAAGGAGTCCGGAGACGATCTCGGCGACGGCGGATGGGTACACGAGCACGCCGCCGACCTTCAGTGAGTGGTCCGAGCGACCCACGATCCGTGACATCTGCTGCGTTGATGCGGACGTGCCGGCGGTGGCTCGCACGAGGTCGCGGGTGCGGTAGCGGATCAACGGTGTTCGACAATCCGGGTTTCGCGTCGTGAAGGTCAGCTCGCCGACGTCGCCCGTGGGCACAGGCACGTCGGCGTCCAGGTCGAGGACCTCGACGTGGAAGTCGACGGTGTTGAGCTCCAACTCGGGGACGTCAGGGTCGAGCGCACACGCGACCGACGGTCCAAGAGTCTCGGTCAGGCCGTACAGCTCGACCCATCGGAAGTCGGACGGCAAGTGGCTGAGCAGTTTGCTTCGCAGCGATTCCTCGGCTGCCTCTGCGCCGATGAAGCCGAGACGCAAACCGCTGCCCCGAAGATCGAAACCTGCGATCTCGGCGGCCTCCACGAGGCGACGCATGTAGGACGGCGTCGCGCTGATCGCAGTGCCGACACCGTCGGCCAGGAACTGGAGCACGGCCGAAGCTCCGACCGGACCGAGCGGGATGACACCGGCACCGGAGCGCTGGGCCAGGAGATCGAGGATCGGGCCGCCGACCCACAATCCGTAGCAGTGCGTGTTGAGCAAGGCGTCGTCGCAGCCGAGCCCCGCTCGGTTGCCGACACCTTCCAGCCAATCGCCGACTCGTTGGTAGTCGACCGGATCGAATGCCACGCACATCCGGTCTCCAGTCGTTCCCGACGTCGCGACGACCCGATGGGCGCCGTTCGCGCCGCCGGCGCTGATCGGGAATCGTCCATAGCCGGCGGTCGTGGACTTGTCGAACGTCGGGAGCGCGGCGAGGTCGGTCGCGTCGAGCCCGCTCAGGCGGTCCCGGTAGAACGGAATGGTGGCGATCGCAGCGTCCACGACGCCGTGGAGCCAGCTCGTGTCCGGTGGAGCTTCGGTCGTGGTCATCGTCATCGAACGTCCTCACTGTCGGTGGTCGCGGCGCGTTCCATCGCCTCGAACAGGGCCCGCACGTTGTTGGCGCCGAAGCCCACGGCGCCGGCGCGCTGGATGAACTCGAAGAAGAACGCGCCGTTGTCGGTGAGGGGCCGCGCGAAGACCTGCATGAGCAGCCCGCGGTCGTCGGCGTCGACGAGAACCTGCAGCTTCTCGATGCGCTCCCACGGCATCTCCGCGTCGGCCAGGCGGCGGTGCGCCTCGCGGTAGTAGCCGGGCGGAGCGTCGAGGAACTCGACGCCGAGGTCACGTCGCTCGGACACAGCGGCACAGAGGTCCCGGCAGGCGACGGCGATGTGTTGGACGCCAGGTCCACCGTGGCGATCCACGAATCGCTGCGTCTGGCCGCCGTGCTCGGGCACCGCCGGTTCGGTGAGCACGATGGTCGCCGCCCGTCCCGCTCGAACGACGATGCTCCGCATCCCGGCCACATCGACCCCGACCTCGGCGCAGTCACCGATCTCGACGCGCTCGAAACCGAAGACCTGTTCGTATGTGGTCGCCAGTGCGTCGCTGGTCCCATGGGGCAGGCACAGCGCGATGTGGTCGAGGTGCGATGCGAGGCGCGGCGACGTCGGCCTCGCGTCCAGGGGGTGGACCGTGTGGCACAGCGTCCGTCCTCCCGTCATGTCGACGCACGCGATCCCGTCGTTCTCCACCACGTCGACGTCGGCGTCGCGCGCACGCCTGATCGTCTCGCCGGGGTCAGGGCAGAGGATCTCCACGTCACTGACCATGTCGCTGCGCATCTCGACGTGACGGCGGGCGCCCGCATCCGCGAGCGGGCGAACGCGAACCTCGACGTCACCCAGGCGCGGCAGCCGAATGTCGGTCGAACCACTGGTGGGACTGGGCGTGAACCGGTACCTGTCCACCAGCAGGCGCTCAACCCGGTCGGGATCGCGCACGCACAGTTCGACTCGTCCGAACCGCAGGTCGGTCCCTACCTGCGTGGGCTCCTTGTGAGCCGGCCTCATGTCGATGCCTTGACGACGGAATCTCCGCAGCCCGGTTCGCGCACGACAGCCAGCGCGCAGGCGTCTCGCACCAGATTGGCCCGCCGGTCGCCGAGGTTCAGGGTGGCCCGACCGACCGGCACCTCGCCGACGAGGATGCGTGCGGCTCCGACGACGTACGTGATCGGGCGCAGCTCGACCCGGTACCAGCACCACGAGTCTGGTCCGCCGACTGGCAGCCTCGACGGCTCGACGAACGCCTGGACGATGCCTCCGCCGACTCCCCACCGAGTGGCGAGCTCGCCGACGAACGCGCGATCTGACCGCCGCGATCCATCCACGAAGAACACGTCTGAGCCCTCGCAGCCATCGGTGCGCTTGACGACCGCTCGTCGCGCCGGGGACCGACCATCGAGTTGACGGGTCGGAGGGGGCGACATGATCGGTTCGTCGCCCAGGTAGAAGCGGATGAGGTCGTCGCTGAAGGCGAGGAAGGCCTTGTTGGCAACCAACCCGATTCCCGGTCCGTTCAGTATGGGAAGCCCCCCATCCGCGTCCCAGGTCGTCAGGAGATCCCGGAACGATCCTCCGAGCGTGCCGCCCAGGTTGATGACCGCGGCTGGGCGTGACCCGCCGTCGACCAAGCGTTGCTCGATGCTCGTCGTCGCCAGCCCAACCGCTGCCAGCGTCGCTCGCTTGCGCGCCTCCTCACTCGAGTCAGCGTTCGGGGCGCTGCGCGGAGCCTGTCCGGCAAGGCAGACGACTTCGTCCGGCCGGTTCGTCACCTCCGCGCAGGCCAGGAAGGCCTCGACAGCGACCCGCAGGTCGTCGCGCATCGAGACGCCGGGGGCAAGCGTCAGATTCGTCGCGACGAGGTACTGATCGAGCACCCACCTCGCGTTGCCGACGCCGCCAAGGCAGCCGATGTTGTCCTCGAGGACGAGCCACTCTCCGCTCGCGTTGCGGATCAGGTCGGGGCCGTAGATGAAGCGCACGGTGTCGACGTCGGCGCCGGCCCAGTAAGCGCGCAGGTCGTCGCCCCGCCATCCGTGCACGTCGATGACGCGAGCCACCAGCTCGGCGTCGAGAACCTCGCCCAGTACTCGCTGGGGTCCACAGAACAGATCATGGAACAGCAGTTGCAACATCGCCGCTCGCTGCGCGGCGCCGGCGGCGATGCGCTGGAACTCGGCGTCGTCCAGCACGAGCGGGAGAGGCGCGATGGTTGCGCCACCGCGCAACGAGCTCTCGTGCAGGCTGTCGAGGTGGCGTGGGTCAGGGTGATCCACGCGTCGGCCGCTACGTCGGGACAGGCGCTGAGCTGCCTTCCGGACGCCGCCCGCGCCGTTGTAGAGCTCGTCGTAGGCTTCGTCCTCTGTGAACCCTTCGAGCACAGCACACCTCGCCTAGGACACCGCGTGGCTGGAGAATCTTGGCACGCTGCTGAACATCACCGCGCCGACGTGCCGAAGGTCCGCTTCGTCGCCGTCACCGGGAGCTGCGGCAAGACGACGACCGTCACGTTGGCACACCAGATCGTGTCTGGGTCCCTGGTTGGGACCGCGAGTCGGGAGGATGCCAACTGCGCGGAGCCGCTGGCGCAGGCCATCTTGAACGTCTCTGCCGGCGACGATTACTGCATCCAGGAGGTCGGGGCATGGGGGCCGGGCACGATCGACCCCGCACTCGCATTGGTGAGGCCCGACGTCGGCGTCGTGACCAATGTGCGTCGCGATCACTTCAGCGCCTTCCGCGGACTCAGTCAGACTCGACAGGAGAAGGCCAAGGCGATCGCGGTGCTGCCACGAGACGGCACGGCAATTCTGAACGCTGACGACGAGCGGGTCGCGTCGATGGCTGCGCTGACACGCGCCCGGGTGTTGACGTTCGGACGCGCACGCAGTGATCTCCGTGCGAGTGAGATCACCGCGAACTGGCCGCAACCATTGCGCTTCAGGTTGACGCACGACGGCGTCTCCCGACTGGTCGGCACGCGCCTGATCGGCGAACACGGGCTCGGCTCGGCCCTCGCGGCATTGGCGATCGGGCTCGCACTCGACATCGCGCTGGACGACCTCATCGCGCGTCTCGAGCGGGCCGCTCCGCCATCCCGACGAATGACCGTTCACGAAGGCGCCGACGGAGTGACGTTCATCCGCGACGACTTCAAGGCCCCGAGCGACTCCCTCGCAGACATCGTCAGCTTCATGGCGAAGGCGTCCGCCACCCGCAAGATCGCCGTTGTCGGTCAGATCTCCGATTACCCCGGCCGTTCGCGACGTACCTATACCGAGTTCGTGAACGCAGCCCGATCCGTCGTCGACGAGATCGTCCTCGTCGGCGAGCGAGCCGAGCAGCTCTGGGGCGAAGGACCACTCAAGCTCTCGACGAGGCCTGGATCCAACGGCCGTGTCACCGTGTTCGCGACCGTCAAGGCGGCGACGGACGCCCTACGCGATCAACTTCGTACAGGAGACCTCGTGCTCCTCAAGGCGTCGGGCGTCGCCGACCATCTCGAGCGGATTCTCCTCGCACGCGCCATCCCCGTTACCTGCTGGGACGCCCACTGCGGCCGCGTTCACGCGTGCGACTCATGCGGTCTGTTGACGAACCAAGTGTCCCTGGCATCTGGACCGTCGATGAAGTCGAGCGACTGGCGGTCGGCGACCACGACGCGTCTCGCGACGCGGTAGTTCACATCATCCCAGCTCGTTGAGTGCCCGGGGCGGGATTTGAACCCGCACGATCCGTGGATCAGAGGGGTTTAAGGGCATCTACCAGGGGTTTTGCTGTGCACCCCGTCCATCTGGTGCCGTCTGAGCTGGGGTCGGAGTCCGCCGTGTCTGTCGTGTTTCGCCCCGTGATGGGGCGTAGTTGCGAGT
>JBEVOM010000004.1:0-8970 GCA_040507575.1 Ilumatobacteraceae bacterium | reverse complement strand
TGCGCGCCCAGATGGTTCGTCGCGGCTCGAGGGACAGGCGGCACCGGGGGCGTCGCTACGATCCGCGCATGCCGCTGCACGATCACCCGAACCCGTCCGCGCCTGCCGTGATCATGGCGTCCGGTGGCCAGCGCCGGTCGTTCGCCGAGCTCGACCGTCGCTCGAAGAACCTCGCCGCCACGCTGCAGGCGCGCGGCATCGGTCGCGGCGGGCACGTGGCCGTGCTCCTCGCGAACCAGCCCGAGTTCTTCGACGTGGCCTGGGCGACGCAACGCAGCGGCCTGTACCTCACACCCGTCAACTGGCACCTGGCACCGGCCGAGGCCGGTTACATCATCGAGGACTCGGGCGCCCAGGCGTTGATCACGTCGGTCGAGTTCGGGCCGCTGATGACCGAGCTCGCCGAGAGCCTGACGAACGTCGAGGTCAAGCTCGTCGCCGGCGGCGAGCTCGAGGGGTTCGATCCGTTCGAGGATGCCGTCGCCGACACCGGCCTGCCGGCGGTCGATCCCGAGCTCGAGGGCGCGTGGATGTTCTACTCCTCGGGGACGACCGGCCGACCGAAGGGCATCGAACCGCCGCTGACCCTGGAACCGTTCGGTACCGGCCCCCGCCTCGAGATGCTGCTGCGCGGCCTCTACGGGTTCACGGAAGACACCGTCTACCTCAGCCCGGCACCGCTGTACCACGCCGCCCCGCTCGGCTGGAGCACGACGACCCAGCGGATCGGCGGCAGCGTCGTCGTCATGGAGCGATTCGACCCGCTGCAGGCCTTGCGGCTCATCGAGGAGCACCGGATCACCCACGTCCAGTTCGTGCCGACCCACTTCGTCCGCATGCTCAAGCTCACCGACGAGGAGCGCAACCGCTACGACCTGTCCAGCCTGCAGACCGTCGTGCACGCCGCCGCGCCGTGTCCACCAGAGGTCAAGAAACAGATGCTCGACTGGTTCGGTCCGAAGATCTACGAGTACTACGCCGGGAGCGAGGGGACGGGGTTCTGTGCCATCGGGCCGGACGAGTGGCTGGCCCACGTGGGATCGGTCGGACGGGCGATCGTCGGCGTCGTCCACGCGTTGGACGAGGACGGCAACGACGTGCCGACGGGTGAGACCGGGCAGCTGTGGTTCGAGACCGACGTCCACTTCGAGTACCACAACGACCCGACCAAGACGGCGGCTGCGTTCAACGCCAGGGGCATGAGCACGATCGGCGACATCGGCCACGTGGACGAGGAGGGCTACGTCTACCTGAGCGACCGCGTCGGCAACATGATCATCTCGGGCGGGGTCAACATCTACCCACGCGAGATCGAGGACGTGCTCATCATGCACCCGTCCGTCGACGACGTCGCCGTGATCGGCGTCCCCGACGCCGAGATGGGCGAGTCCGTGAAGGCGTTCGTCCAGCCCGCCCCGGGCGCCGAGCCCGGCGAGGAGCTGGCCGCCGAGCTGATCGCCTACGCCCGCCAGAACCTGTCGTCGTTCAAGTGCCCGCGCTCGGTCGGCTTCGTCGAACAACTGCCGCGGCTTCCCACCGGCAAGCTCCTCAAGCGCAACCTCGTGCTCGACCAAACCGGGTCATGACCACGCCGTCGGGCGGTGCCCCGACGGTGCGCACGGTCGTCGACCACCACGTCCTCACGGTGACGATCGACCGCACCGACCGCGGCAACGCCGCCGACCGTCCGACCACCGAGGCCCTCGCCGCGGTGTTCCGGGACCTCGTCGATGCGGCAGACGCGCGTGCCGTCGTGCTGCGGGGCGAGGGTCGCAACCTGTGCACCGGCGCCGATCTGACGAGCGTCAACGCCCGCGACGGGCGCCCGCGCACCGGGCACCTCGTGCGCGAGCTGACGGCCAGCTTCCACGCCGCCATCCAGGCCGTCTTCGACTGCCCGCTGCCGGTCGTGGTGGCCGTCAAGGGGCGGGCAGCCGGCTTCGGCGTCCACCTCGCGCTCGCTGCCGACTTCGCCGTCGCCGCCCGCTCGGCGACGTTCCACGAGCCGTTCACGGAACGCGGGTTCAACGTCGACAGCGGCGGCTCGTGGCTGCTCCCCCGCCGCGTCGGCATGCAACGGGCCAAGCAGATGCTGTACCTCGCCGAGGTCGTCGACGCGCCCACGGCACTCGCGTGGGGGCTGGTCGACGACGTGGTCGACGACGACGCGCTCGACGGGGCGACCCGGGCGTTGGCCGAGAGGTTGGCGTCCCGGCCCAGCGTCGGGCTCGCCAACACCAAGCGCCTGCTGCACGACCACCTCGACGGCACCCTGCAACGGGCGATGCACGACGAGGCCCTTGCTGTCGAACTGGCCGTGCGCAGCGACGACTTCAAGGAGGGCATGCGAGCGTTCGTCGAGCGCCGTCCGCCCGAGTTCACCGGTCGATAGGGGGCGGGCTGGTCAGCCGATCCGTTCGTGCAACCACGGTCCGAGCGACATCGCGTCGACCGGTTCGAAGGCCCCCGCGGTGGAACGGATCGTGTCCCAGTTGGCGGCCACGCCCTCGACGGTCAGCTCGTCGGCCGACGGCACCCACCCCTCGGCGAGGGCGACCCAGCTCCGCGCGAACACGCCACCGCCGGCCAGGAACACCTCGCCGCTGATGTCGCACGACTCGTGGGCCAGCGCCACGACGAGCGGCGACACGTTGGACGGCGCCATCGGGTCGTCGACATCGCCGTCGGCGCCCCGTGTCAGCCTGGTCGTGGCCACCGGTGCCACCGCGTTGGCCAGGATCCCGGCCCGCGCCCCCTCCAGCGCGAGCACGCGGGTCAGTCCGATGAGGCCCAGCTTGGCCGCTGCGTAGTTGGCCTGGCCGAAGTTGCCGTAGAGCCCGGATGCCGAGGTGGTGAGGATGATGCGACCGCCCCCGGCGTCCTTCATCGCCCGGAACGCGGGACGGGACACGTAGAACCCGCCCCGCAGGTGGACGTCGAGGACGGCGTCGAGGTCCTCCCACTCGAGCTTGGCCACCGACTTGTCGCGCAGGATCCCGGCGTTCGAGACCAGCACGTCGATCCGTCCGAACGTGTCGAGGGCGGTCTGGATGATCGCGTCGCCCCCGGCGGGCGTGGCGACCGAGTCGAAGTTGGGGGTCGCCTCGCCGCCGGCGGCGGCGATCTCGGCCACGACCTTGCGAGCAGCCGCGTCGTCCCCACCCCGACCGTCGGTCGAACCGCCGAGGTCGTTGACAACGACGCGCGCGCCACGCCGGGCGAACTCGAGCGCGTGGGCCCGTCCGACACCGTTGCCGGCCCCGGTCACGACGACCACCTTGCCGTCGAACGTCAGCGCACCTGTCATGGTTCCTCCTGGATCGGGCGCTGGTCGGCGCTGGGTGACGTCATCCCTTCGGCAGTCCGAGGACGCGCTCGCCGAGGATGTTCTTCATGACCTCGGTGGTGCCGGCGGCAATCGTCGAGGCCCGGGCGCGCAGGAACGCGGTCGAGATGACGTCGTCGGACTCATCGACGCCCACCACCATGCCGTCGGCGCCGAGGACACCCATCAGCGTCTCGGCGGTGCGCCGGTTCGCCGTGCTCCAGGCCAGCTTGATCACCGACTGCTCGGGACCCGGTCGGCCCCCGTCCTCGATCCGGGCGAGCGCCCGCAGGCCGAGCAGACCGACGACGCGGGCCTCGATGTAGCGCTGGGCGAGCTCCTGGCGCAGCATCGGGCCGATGGTCGTCGACGCCGCCAGCCGGGCGATGTTCCTCGTCACGTCGCGCTCCAGGCGCGATGCCATCGCGATGACCCCGGCCCGCTCGTAGCCGAGCGTCGTCATCGTCACCCGCCAGCCGTCGTGGAGCGGGCCGAGGAGCGCACTGCGGGGCACGCGGGCGCCGTCGAAGAAGAGCTCGGCGAAACCGGAGCGCCCCGTCATCTGGACGATCGGGCGGCGTTCGATCCCCGGCAGGTCGAGCGGCACGAGGAGCACCGAGATCCCCTTGTGCGGCGGGGCGTCGGGGTCGGTGCGCACCAGCAGCTGGCAGTGCGTCGCCTCCATGCCCTCCGAGGTCCATGTCTTCTGGCCGTCGATCACGAACTCGTCCCCGTCGATGCGCGCCGTGGTCCGCAGCCCAGCCAGGTCGCTGCCGGCGTCGGGCTCGCTGAACCCCTGGCACCACAGCTCGCTCGTGTCGAGGATCTTCGGCAGGGACCGCCGTTGGTCCTCGTCGCCGAACGCGATCAGCGTCGGGCCGACGTTGGCGATGCCGAGGATGCCGGCGATCATCGGCGCGTCGACGGCGGCCAGCTCGGCGTCGCAGGCCACACGTTCGCCGGGACCGAGACCGCGTCCGCCGTGCTCGACCGGCCAGGCCAGCGCCGCCCACCCGCCGTCGGCCAGCGTGCGCTGCCACGCGGCGCGAGCCTCGAACGACTCGTCGGACCACCTCGCGCGATGTGTCGGGATCGCGTCGGTCAGGAACGCTCGCAGCTCGAGGTGGGGCGTCGTAAGGGTCATCGTCATGGGCTCCCGGCCGGCCGCTCGTGCGGGCGGGGAGAGCCTATGGCCTGCAGTCCCGGCGGCTGAAGTCCTGGCCACCGTTACTGACCATGATCTGATTCATTGCGCTCTTTTGACCAGCCGCAGTACGCTCGCCCGCGTCGAGAGGAGACGTCGTGATCGGCGAGACGGCAGGGGACACGACCGGGGCAAGCCCAGCCGACGGGAACGGCGCACCGAAGACGGTGCTGACCGACCTCGTCGACGGCGTTGCGATCATCACGCTGAACCGTCCCGAGCGCCACAACGCGTTGGACGACGAATCCAGCGCGCTGGCCCAGGACGCGGTGCGCTGGGCCGTCGACGACATGGACGCCCGCGCGATCCTGCTGCAGGGCGCGGGGAAGTCGTTCTCCAGCGGGCGGGACACGGCGCAGCTCGGCCGTCGCACGCCTGGCGACAGCGACTACCAGTTCATCCTCCGCTCCCAGAAGACCCGCATCCTGCTCATGGAGGCGACGAAGCCGGTGATCGGCGCCCTGAAGGGCGCGGTCCTCGGGGGCGCGTGCGAGATGGCCCTGTCGTGCGACTACCGGGTCGCCGCCGACAACATCAAGATGGGCTTCCCGGAGGTCGGCTTCGGCATCATGACGGACACCGGCGGAGCCCCGCTGGCGACGATCCTCGCCGGCCCGTCGCGGGCCAAGTACATGTTGATGACCGGCGAGCGCATCGGGGCCGAGCAGGCTCTCGCATGGGGTCTGGTCGACGAGGTGGTGACGCCCGACGAGCTCGACGAGCGGGCGTTCGCGGTCGCCGCCCGGCTGGCCGCCGGGCCGCCGCTGTCCAACGCGATGATCAAACAGGTCGTCGATGGCATGTGGGCAGGCCAGGTCCGCGCCGGGCTCGGCGCCGAACTGCTCGCCCAGGCGACGCTGTTCAAGAGCGCCGATCATGTCGAAGCGAAGCTGGCGGCGAGCGAGAAGCGCCCGCCGAGGTACACCGGCACCTGACCCCGTCGCGCCCCAGCCCGAGTTGCCGAGACAGAGACGAGTTGCAATGACGGATTCTGCTGATGGAGCCGCGTTGCCCAAGGGATGGGCGATGCCGTGGCCTGGCGCGGCGGTCGCCGCCGAGGCGGAACGACGGGGCGCGCTCGCGTTCTGTGCCGGCGAGTTCGCCGACCACAACGCCTACCTGTCGGTCGGCGAGATGATCGACGACACCAGCACCGCCCTCGTCGGGACGGGCGTCGCGTACGCGTTCGCCCGTTCGCCGTTCATCCACGCCTCTGCGGCGCGCCACCTCCACAAGCGGGCGCCGGGGCGGATCTTCCTCGGTCTCGGATCGGGCACGAAGCGGATGAACGAGTCATGGTTCGCCAGCCCGTTCGAACGACCGCTGGCCCGCATGGAGAACATGGTGCGGGCCATCCGCGCCTACCTGACGGCCGAGAACATGTCCACGGTGACGGTCGAGGGCGAGTTCTACCCGATCGACGCCGCGATCCGCGCGCCGGTGCTGGGCCCGATCGACGTGCCGATCCTGCTCGGAGCGTTCAACAGGGGGATGCTCGGCGTCGTCGGCCGCGTGGGTGACGGCGTGATGGGGCACGGCTTGTTCACCGACCGCTGGTGGGACGAGGTGATCGATCCCCGGCTCGACGAGACAGCGACGGCCGCCGGGCGGGATCCGGCGGCGTTGCGCCGGTGGGGGTGGGTGATCACGTCGGTCGACGACGACGACCCGGCCCGGGCCGAGCGCGACGCGCGGCTGATGATCGCCTTCTACCTCACGGTCAAGACGTACGACTCGCTGATCGAGCTCGAGGGGTGGCAGGCACCGGTCGCCGAGATGCGCGCTGCGTTCAAGCGCACCGACCTCGACGCCATGGCGGCCGCGCTGCCGGCGGATCTGGTCGACGCGATCGCCATCTATGGCTCGTCGAACGATGCCCGGGACCGCTTGGCGGCCCGCAAGCGCCTCCCCGACGTCCGCTTCCACTCGCCGCCGTCGTTCATGGTGTCGCCGCGCCGCCGGGAGGCGTACAGCCGGGCGATCATCGATCTGGTCGGCGAGTAGCCCGGCCGACGGCCCGTGAGCGAGATGTGACCTCCAGCGATGTGGCCGCCGAGCTGAATCCCGTCCGCGTCCCGAAGACCGCCGAGCTGGTCGCCGGCCACCTGCGCCGCCAGATCGTGCGCGGCGAGCTCCACGAGGGCGATGCGCTGCCGCCGGAGGCCGAGCTGATGGAGCAGTTCGGCGTGTCACGACCGACGCTGCGCGAGGCGTACCGCGTGCTCGAGTCGGAGTCCCTGATCACGGTCCGGCGAGGCTCGCGAGGAGGCGCCCGCGTGCACCTCCCCGACTCGAGCGTCGCCGGCCGCTATGCCGGCCTGCTGCTGCAGGTGCGCGGGGCCACGCTCGACGACGTGTTCCTCGGGCGCCTCGTGATCGAGCAGGCTGCGGCCCGCCGCGCCGCGCTACGCACGGACGGAGAGGCTGCCGAGCGGCTGCGGGCCGCGCTCGCCGTCGAGGCCGAGCTCACCCACGAGCCGCCGCGCTTCGCCCAGGCGGCCAACGCGTTCCATGACACGCTGGTCGTCGTGTCGGGCAGTCAGACCCTCGAGGTGCTGTACGCCACGATCACCGAGGTCGTGGCATCGACGGTCTCGCACTTCCTCGCCGCGCCGTACGCCGGCGACGACCAGCCGGCCGAGAACGAGCGGGCGGTGAAGGCCCACCAGCGTCTGATCGACCTCATCGCGGCCGGCGACGCGGCCGGAGCCGAGACGTTCTGGGCCGGCCACATGGAGATCGTCCGGCGCGTGTTCCTCGACCTCTACGGCAGCACCACCGTCGTGGAGCTCCTGAGCTGACGGCGACGCCGACGGCGGCGTTTTGGTCCGGATATTGGTCGCACGTGCGACCACTATCCGGACCGAGACGTCTACTTGGGTTCGCGGGGCAGTCCGAGGGCGCGTTCGCCGAGCATGTTGCGCATGATCTCGTTGGCGCCGCCGGCGATGGTGTACGCCCGCGCGTACAGCAGCTCCTCCTGCCAGCGCCCGGCATCGGGGGCATCGGGATCGTCGTTGGCCAAGGTGCCTGCCGCGCCGGCCAGCTGCACGCCGAAGTTCGCCATGTCGTAGTTGAGCTCGGAGAACGAGAGCTTGCCGATGGGCGCGTCGAGCGGCCGCATCTCGCCGCGCCGACGACGCTCGACGGTGGCCTGGGCCATCAGCGAGATCGGGCGCAGACGCGAGGCGAACCGGGCCAGCGTCTGGCGGACCCGGGGATCCTGCGATGCCGGGCGGCCGTCGACCTGCATCCGGCGGGCCAGGTCGATCAACGACTCCAGCGATTGGGTCAGGCGGGCGACGCCGGCGCCGACGCCGGCCCGCTCCTCGGCCAAGCTCGTCGTCGCGACGCGCCACCCGTCATCGACGGTGCCGATCACGGAGTCAGCGGGAACCCGGACATCGGCGAGGAACACCTCGTTGAAGTCGCTGGTGCCGGTCATCTCGCGTAGCGGCCGGATGTCGATGCCGGGCAGCGAGAGGTCGAGCGCGAACGCCGTGATGCCGGCCTGCTTCGCCACGTCAGGGTTGGTGCGGGCCAGCAGGTAGCCCCAGTCGGCGAACTGGGCGTTCGTGCTCCAGACCTTCTGGCCGGTGACGACGAACTCGGCGCCGTCCCGGACGGCCCGGGTCTTCATCCCGGCCAAGTCCGAACCGGCGTCGGGCTCGCTGAACAGCTGGGCCCAGACGTCCTCGTACGTGCGGATGCGGGGCAGGAACCGACGTTTCTGCTCCTCCGTCCCGAACGCGATGATCGCGTGGCCAGCCAGTCCGCCGGCGCCGATCGGGCCGGGGATGTTCGCCCGCGCCATCTCCTCGCTGAGCACGAAGTCCTCGGCCGGATCAGCGCCTGGGCCGCCCTTGCCACCCCATTCGGCCGGCCAGTCGGCGCCGTAGTAGCCAGCTTCGTAGAGCGCTGCGCTCCAGCGGCGGAGCTCCTCGAACTCCTTTTCGTCCTCCGGCGAGCGCACGCCGACACGGAACGTGACGGCCGGGGCGTTCGTGGCGAGGAACTCACGCAGCTCGGTCCTGAAGCTCTCCAAGGAGCCGGAGGACCCGTGCTCATGCGCGTTGATTGACATCTCGGTGCTCCTTCCGGGACCTCGATGCTGGCACATCGTGGACGGCTCCCTACGATCGGCTCCACGGGGTCCGGGTGCGTCCGACTCCGGGCACCCACTGTGGAAGGGACGACAGATGACCGACACCACCAGCGCGGCCTTCGGGATCATCAGCGACGAGAGCTTCGAGAAGTCCCGACTGCGGTTGGGGGTTCCGCAGCCGTCGCCGCGCGTCCCGCACAACTTCGAGGTGTCGGTCGACGGGTTGCGCCACTTCGCGTACGGCTACGGCGACGACAACCCGCTGTACTGCGACGAGGAGTACGCGGCGAAGTCCCGCTGGGGTGGGCTGATCGCGCCGCCGACGTTCCTCTACAC
>JBEVOM010000003.1:0-70057 GCA_040507575.1 Ilumatobacteraceae bacterium | reverse complement strand
GGACGTGTGACAGCATGCTCGGAGCAGGAGACCGACGATGACAGCCACGCTCGAAGCGCCCAACGAACCGCCCGGCCTCGGGCCGACCGAATCGACGGGGAAGGCCGGCGACAAGGTGTTCGGCGGCCTGTCGAAGGGCGCCGGGATCCTCATCCTCGTCGTCCTCGCCGCCGTCGCGATCTTCCTGCTCAAAGAGGCCGTGCCGACGTTCACGACCGATGAGCTCGACGAGGCGTTCACGTCCTACGTCGGCCCGCTGATCTTCGGCACGATCTGGGCGGCCGCGCTGGCGCTCCTGATC
The DNA here is from genome assembly GCA_040507575.1 of Ilumatobacteraceae bacterium. GTDB lineage: Bacteria > Actinomycetota > Acidimicrobiia > Acidimicrobiales > Ilumatobacteraceae > JALZMG01. The sequence continues at coordinate 69,756 of JBEVOM010000003.1, read as the reverse complement.
GCGACGCCGCTCGCCATGGCCGTGGCGCTCTTCACCAGCCACTATGCGCCGCGTCGGTTGGCGGCACCGCTCGGGTGGTTCATCGACCTCCTGGCCGCCGTGCCGAGCGTCGTGTTCGGCCTGTGGGGCTCGAGCGTGCTGGCGCCGGTGTTGGCCCGCAGCGTGTACCCGTGGCTCGAGGACAACCTCGGCTTCATCCCACTGTTCAAGGGACCGGCCGCCTCGTCGGGCCGCACGATGATGACGGTGGCGATCGTGCTCGCCGTCATGATCCTGCCGATCATCACGGCGATCTCGCGTGAGGTGTTCCTCCAGACGCCGCGGTTGCACGAGGAGGCGTCCCTGGCCCTCGGCGCGACGCGCTGGGAGATGATCCGCCAGTCGGTCATCCCGTACGGCCGTTCCGGCGTGATCAGCGGCGCCATGCTCGGCCTCGGCCGAGCCCTCGGCGAGACCATGGCGGTGGCCATCATCCTCTCGCCGGCCGACATCATCTCGTTCAACATCATCAGCACCCAGAACCCGAACACGATCGCCGCGAACATCGCCCTCAAGTTCCCGGAGTCGGCGGGGGTCGAGGTCAACCGGCTGATCGCCACCGGCCTCGTGCTGTTCGTCTTGACGTTCGGCGTCAACGTGCTGGCCCGACGCATCGCCAGGGCCGGTTTCTCCGGGGCCGACGGATGAGCGCCACCATGGTCCGTCCGCCGGAGGCTCCGACGCCGGCCCCCAACCTGACGGCCGGGCACCTGAGCCGGTCCCAGCACGTCGTCGTGGTCGCCGGTGCCGTCGTGGTGGGGGCGCTGAGCTGGCTCGTCGAGGGGACCAGTCCCAACTGGGCGCGCTGGGTCATCGTCACCCTGCTCGCCTACTGCGTCGGCATCTACGTCGTGTCGCGCGTCGTCGAAGGGGCCCGACATGCCCTCGACCGCCTGTCCACGGCCGTCATGACGAGTGCGTTCTGCCTCGTGCTCCTCCCGCTGATCTCCGTCGTGTGGACGGTCGTCCAGCGGGGCTGGGCACGGATGGATGCGACGTTCCTCACCGAATCCATGCGCGGCGTCGTCGGTGAGGGCGGCGGGGCCTGGCACGCCCTGGTCGGCACGCTCATCATCACCGGTCTCACCGCGCTGATGTCGGTGCCGTTCGGCCTCTTCACCGCCATCTACCTCGTCGAGTACGGCAACGGCCGCCTGGCGCGGTCGATCACGGCGATGGTGGACGTCATGACAGGCATCCCGTCGATCGTCGCCGGCCTGTTCGCATATGCGCTGTTCGTCATCTGGTGGGGTCCGGGCACCCGCTCGGGCATCTCGGGTGCGGTCGCGCTGACCGTCCTGATGACGCCGGTCGTGATCCGCTCCGCCGAGGAGATGTTGCGCCTCGTGCCGAACGAGCTGCGCGAGGCGTCCTACGCCCTCGGGGTGCCGAAGTGGAAGACGATCGTCAAGGTCGTGCTGCCGACGGCGATCGCCGGCATCCTGACCGGTGTGACCCTGGCCGTCGCCCGGGTGATCGGCGAGACGGCGCCGCTGCTCGTCACGGCCGGCCTGGCCCAGGACACCAACCTCAACCCGTTCAGCGGGCGCATGACGACGCTGCCGGTGTACGCCTACTACAGCTACGCCACGCCCGGCGTCCCGCCGCAGAACGGCCTCGACCGAGCATGGTCCGCAGCGCTCCTGCTGATCATCGTCGTGGCGATCCTGTTCACGTTCGCCAGGATCCTCTCCACGTTCCTCAAGCCGAAGGGGTTGCGATGAGCCCGCCCAACGACCGCGTGCCCAGCTCGCTCGACGCGCTCGACGCTCTCGACGGACAGAAGGGTCCTGCTGTGGAGTGGCGACCGGAGGTGACCACGTTGACCGATGACCTGGAGGCCGATCTGACCTCGCTCGAACCGGCGGCGCCACCCGACGTCACCGATGTGGCCAACCGCATCGTCGTCGAGCACCTCAACATCTACTACAGCGACTTCCTGGCCGTGGAGGACGTCAACATGGTCATCGAGCCCCGCTCGGTGACCGCGCTGATCGGTCCGTCCGGCTGCGGCAAGTCGACGTTCCTGCGCTCGCTCAACCGCATGCACGAGGTGATCGTCGGCGCCCGCGCCGAGGGCACCGTGCTCTTCGACGGCGTCGACCTGTACGGGCCGAAGATCGACCCGGTCGCCGTGCGGCGCAAGGTCGGCATGGTGTTCCAGCGCCCGAACCCGTTCCCGACGATGTCGATCTACGACAACGTGCTGGCCGGCAAGCGGCTGAACAGCAAGCGGATGAAGAAAGCCGTGGCCGACGTCCTCGTCGAGAAGGCGTTGCGCGGCGCCAACCTGTGGGAGGAGGTCAAGGACCGCCTCGGCAAGCCGGGCTCGGGGCTCTCCGGCGGCCAGCAGCAGCGTCTCTGCATCGCCCGGGCCGTCGCCGTCGAGCCCGAGGTGCTGTTGATGGACGAGCCCTGCTCGGCGCTCGACCCGATCTCGACGCTCGCCATCGAGCAGCTGATGAACGAGCTGAAGAACACGTACACGATCGTCATCGTGACCCACAACATGCAGCAGGCGGCCCGGGTCAGCGACCGCACGGCGTTCTTCAGCATCGAAGGGGCCGGCAAGCCGGGCAAGCTCGTCGAGATGGACAAGACCGAGACCATCTTCTCCAACCCGCGGCGCCAGGCCACGATCGACTACGTCACGGGCCGGTTCGGCTGATGAGCGACACCGGAGAGATGGGCGACGTCGTCGAGTCCAACGTGCCGACCGACTACCGGGCCGGGTTCCACGAGGAGCTGGACGGGATCCGCGAGGCCATCGCCAAACTGGCGGCCGGCGTGACCGAGCTCGTGCCGCGGGCGACGCAGATCCTGCTCGACCAGGACCTCGAGGGCGCCGAGTACGTGATCCTCGGCGACGACGAGGTCGACGCCAAGTGCATCGAGCTGGAGGAGCGCTGCTACTCCGTCCTCGCTCTGCAGTCGCCGGTCGCCATCGACCTGCGCCAGGTCGTCGCCGCCGTGCGGATCATCGCCGAGATCGAACGGTCGGCCGACCTGGGTGTCAACCTGTGCAAGGCGGCGCGACGGATCTACGGGCAACGCCTCGATCCGTTGCTGCGCGGGATCATCCAGAAGATGGGCGATCAGGCCCAGCACCTGTTCCGGGAGGCGACCGAGTCGTACCTGACGAGCGACGCCACCCGCGCCGCCGCCCTGGACGACATGGACTCCTACCTCGACGACCTACAACGCCAGTTCGTGCAGGCCATCTTCGAGAGCCACTCCGCAGGGCGCATCGACCTCCAGGTCGCCGTGCAACTGGCCGTCGTGGCCCGCTTCTACGAGCGGATCGGCGATCATGCGGTCAACATCGGCGAGCGCGTGCGCTACCTCGTCCACGGTTGGCTTCCCGAGGCGGCCGGGGCGGCGCGCTTCGCGACTCGGAGCGCAGCGAGCGACCTGGATTGAGTCCCCGAGGTCCAACGGTGACCGTCCCGTGATCGCCGTCGCCGCCGCCGCCCTGGCCGCCGTCGCCGGTGCGGTCCTCGGCGCTGCGCTCGCGGTGTTCGTGGGCCGGCGTCGTGCGTCGACCGAGCGCGCATCCGCCGCACCGTCCCCCGGCGCCCCGCCGTCACCGGTCACCGTGCCGTCGGCAGGCACCTCGGCGTCGGCGCCGCGTTGGAACGACGTCGTCGACCGGCTCTCGCTTGGTGTCGTCGTCGCCGGTTCGAGTGGTCGCGTGCACCATCGCAACCGGGCGGCCCGCGCGCTCGCCGGGACCCACATCGGGTTGCTCGTCGACGACACGGTCGACCGTCTGCTGGCGGAGGCCGTGGCCGGTCGGGAATCCCACCGGACCTTGGAGCTGTACGGCCCACCGCGGATGGCGGTCGTCGTGACCGCGGTGCCGCTCACCGGGGGCGGAGCGGTGGCCACCATCGAGGACGTCAGCGAGCGGCGCCGGGTCGATGCCGTCCGCACCGACTTCGTGGCCAACATCAGCCACGAGTTGAAGACGCCGGTCGGGGCGTTGGCCGTGCTGGCCGAGGCGTTGGCCGCCGAAGACGATCCCGATGTCGTCCACCGCGTCGCCGATCGGGTGGTCGACGAGGCGCATCGGCTGTCGCGCACGATCGACGACCTCCTGGAGCTCTCGCGCATCGAGCTCGGTGAGGAACCGCTGCGCGACCTCGTCGACGTCGCCGACATCGTGTCCGGCGCGATCGCCCGCGCCCGGCAGCTCGCCGAGATCCGGGTGATCACGGTGGAGCTGCTCGAGGTGCCCGTGGGTGTCCGGGTGCTCGGCGATCGTCGCCAGCTCGTCTCGGCCCTCGGCAACCTCGTCGAGAACGCGGTGAAGTACAGCGAGCGCGGCTCGACCGTCCAGGTGCGGGTGCGCATCGAGGGTGCCTCCGTGGAGCTGATGGTCGCTGATCACGGCATCGGCATCCCTGCGCAGGACCACGACCGCATCTTCGAGCGCTTCTACCGCGTCGACAAGGGTCGTGGCCGCGACACGGGTGGCACCGGTCTCGGCCTGTCGATCGTCCGCCACGTCGCCACCAACCACCGGGGCGACGTCCTCGTCTCGTCGCTGGAGGGAGAAGGCTCGACGTTCGTCCTGCGCCTCCCGCTGGCCGATGTCGACGCGGGCGCCGAGCACGAGGCGGTCAACCGATGAGCACCGGCACGTCGCCAGAGCACCCGAGCAGGGCGACATGAGCGCGCCGACCGTGCTCGTCGTCGAGGATGAACCGAGCTTCGTCGAGGCGTTGTCGATCGGGCTGCGCCGGGAGGGCTTCCACGTCGAGGTGGCGGTCGACGGGTTCGACGCGCTCGAACGCTTCGACATCGTGCGGCCCGACCTCGTCCTGCTCGACGTCATGCTGCCCCGGATCAGCGGCATCGACGTCTGCCGTCAGCTCCGCAAGCGCAGCCAGGTCCCGATCATCATGGTGACGGCGAAGGGCTCGGAGATCGACACGGTCGTCGGCCTCGAGGTCGGCGCCGACGACTACATCACGAAGCCGTATCGCCTGCGCGAGCTCGTCGCCCGGATGCGTGCCGTGCTGCGGCGGGCGCCCGGTGACGGCGCCGGCGAGCTCGGCCCGGCCGCGGTCAGCGTCGGTGAGGTGTCCCTCGATCCCGAGGAGCACACTGTCGCGCTGGGTGGGACACGGCTGTCGTTGCCGCTCAAGGAGTTCGAGCTGCTGCACGTGCTGCTGGCCAACGCCGGACGGGTGCTGCCGCGCGACACGCTGATCGATCGCGTGTGGGGCAGCGACTACGTGGGCGACACCAAGACGCTCGACGTGCACGTCAAGCGCCTGCGGGCCAAGATCGAGCCCGACCCGGCCAACCCGACCCGCATCGTCACCATCCGCGGCCTCGGCTACAAGTACGAACGGGCCTGACAGCCGATTCCGCCGGCGGATCACCGGGGAGTTCGGGTCCTCCGCCGGACCGCTACCTGGGCGCGCAGGGTCCCGATATCGGGACTGTGCGCGCACAGATCGCGTGCAGCTTCGCATCCGCCGCCGGCGCGGATGTCGGCGCGGGGCCCTCCTAGCATCGGCTGGGTGGCGGGTCAGGCTCCGATGACCAAGTTCCGGCGCCTGGCGATCACGCACGCCGCGATGATGGGCGGTGACGCGGCGATGCTCGTCGCCCTCGCCGACTCCCTGTTCCTGAGCATCGATCCGAGCGCAGCGCGCAGCCGGGTGCTGTTGTTCCTCGTCGTCAGCTTCGCCCCGTTTCTCGTCATCGCTCCCCTGATCGGCCCGGTGATCGACCGAGTCGCCGGCGGCCGGCGGACCGTGATCCAGCTCGTCGCCGCCGCCCGCGTCGTGCTGGCCGTGCTGATGGCGTTGTCGATCCACTCACTGACGCTGTTCCCGCTCGTCTTCGCAGCGCTCGTCCTGCAGAAGACGTACCTCGTGTCCAAGCAGGCGCTCGTGCCGTCCGTCGTGCGCGACGAGAGCGAGCTCGTCGAGGCGAACTCGAAGCTCGGTGTCATCGCCGGGCTGACCGGCTTCGTCGCCGTGATCCCGGCCGGGCTCCTGCAGCTGACCCCGATCAAGGGTTGGGGGACCCTGCTCTACTCCGGAGCGATGTTCGCCGTCGCACTGGTCAGCGCCACCCGGATGACCGCCGACGTCGTCGCCGCCAACCCGGAACAACCCGTCGAGCGCCTGCAGCTGCACTCGGTCGGACTCCAGCTGGCGGCCGTCGCGATGCTGGTGCTGCGGGCCAGCGTCGGGTTCATGTTCTTCCTTCTGGCGTTCTGGCTGCGCAGCCAGACCGCCGGCACCGCGCTGTTCGGCCTCGCCGTCGGGCTTTCGGCGCTCGGCTCGATGGCCGGCAACGCGATCGCGCCGCGCCTGCGGGCGGCGACGAAGGAGGAGACGATGCTGGCTGGCGCCCTCGGGCTGTCGGCGGTGGCCGGGGTCTCCGCCGCGCTGCTCGGCGGGGTCGCCGCCGGCATCGGGTTGGCTGTCGCCGTGAACGTCTCGGCGGCCATCGGGCGCCTGGCGTTCGAGAGCATCGTGCAGCGGGACGCGCCGCAGGCCAACCAGGGCCGCGCGTTCGCCAAGTTCGAGACCCGCTTCCAGTTCGCCTGGGCGGTGGCCGGGCTGATCCCGGTCGTGATCGTGATCCCGGGCCGCATCGGCTTCCTCTTCGTCGGCGTGGCCACCGCGGTCGCCGCTGTCAACTACGTGGCCGGGGCCCGGTCGTCCACGGTCCGTGGCCTGGCGCGGGTGCGGCTGCCGGGTCGGCGCCGTCCGGCCCGGGCGCGCGACCGGAGCCGGCCGTCGGGTCGGCCGCTGCCGCCCCCGCAGCTCTGAGCGCGGTCAGCCGGCGTCGTCGAGGCGGGCCAGCCACAGGCCCGGTGCGTCGACCTCGTTGGGGGTCGGGATGGCATCGGCCCGCAGCAGCAGCGGCGCCATGCCGGCGTCACCCGCTCGGTCGACGACGCCCTGGACGAACGCCTTGCCTCGCGCAACTTGGGCGTCACCCAGGCGGATGCCCAGCAGCTGCTCGACGAACGTGTCGCTGGCCGTCGTCTCGACGCGGCGACGGCGGACGGCTTCGGCGATGCGCAGCGCGCCGCCGCCCACCACGCGCACGGCAACGGCGTCGACGATCCAGTCCGTGTACCCGACGACCACGGCGACGAGCGCGTCGAGTCGAGGTCGCAGCGCCTGTTGCTCGGGAGAGATGACCGCACCCAGGAGCACCTCGGGGTCGCCGAGGGCCTGTTGCAGCGCGGCCAGCGGGTCGGCGGCATCGGCGTCGAGCGATCCCAGGCGCTCGGCGACCGCGTTCGGATCCGGGCGGAAGCCGCCGACGTGCCGGCGCACGAGGTCGGACAGGGCGTCTCGAACGTGGGTCGACGAGAAGATGGCGTGTCCGGCCAGCTCGTGGGCCAGCACCCAGAGGCGCATCTCGTCGCTCGGGATCTCCCAGTCGGCAGCGAAGGAGTCGATGTTCGAGGACACGAGGGACACGGTCGAGGGCCGGCGGGGGATCGGCAGGTCGTGGGTGCCGAACGCCCGCGTCGCCAGATGACCGACCATCGAGCCGACCGCCATGCCGAGCATCGCCGGGGCCATCATCTTCGACAACCCGGCCATCATCGCCATCATCGGGTCAGCGCCGGCACCTTCGACGTCGTCGCCTCCGGGGCCGCCGAGCGCGGTGGCCATCTCGGTGAAGAGGTGCCGGTACGCGTCGAGCGTGCCGCTCGCCCACTGTCCACGCGTCACGACGTGCGGGTCGGGGGTCGGCTCGTCCGTGCCGACGACGTCGGCGACGTGGAACCATGCGATCCGGGCGAGGTCGGCGAACGCCAGGCGCACCGCCGGATCGACGTTCGACTCGGGCGTGCCGCCCGTCGCACCGAGCATCGCGAACTGGCGGGCGGCGTCCCAGTTCAGCGGGCCCTGACCCTGCAGGGCCTTGGCCAGGTCGCCGAACATCGGCAGCGACGAGAAGGGGTCGTCGGGCTGTTCCTCGGGGCTGGAGCCTTCGGACATGCCGTCGATGCTATGCCCTCACCGGGCGTCTCATCGTTCGGACTGCCCGCTGGCGTATCGTCGCCGGGGTGCCGCCCAGCAGCGCCCTCGCCGCCGTCCCCGAGTCCCCCACCCGCGTTCACATCACGGGGGCCGAAGGCAGCCTCGCGGCGCGGGTGCTGGCCCTGCTGGACGAGGACCCGAACGTCGTGGACGGCTCGGCGGCCGAGTCCGACGTCGTGGTGCACCTCGGTGCCGGCGAGCACGACCTGCGAGCGCGGCGGCGGGAGAACCTGACGGACGGCGCGGCCGAGATGCTCGCCGACGCCACCGGCGGCCACGCCGCCCACCTCGTGCTCGTGTCCTCGGCGATGGTCTACGGCGCATACGCGAACAACCCGGTGCCGCTCACCGAGGATGCCCTGCTGCGACCAGACGTCGAGTTCGTCTACGCCCGTCAGCTCGCCGCGATCGAGGCGCTCGCCGATCGCTGGCGCCGCGCCGCACCGGGACGCACGGTGACCGTGCTGCGCCCGGTCATCGCGATGGCGGCCGACGGCACGTCGTCGCTCGCCCGCGCGCTCGCCGCCGGGCTCGGCCAACGCGTCGGCGAGGACGACCCGGCCGCCCAGTTCCTGCACCTCGACGACCTCGCGGCGGCCGTCGTGCTGGCTGTCGGCCGTCGGCTCGACGGCGTGTACAACGTCGCACCGGACGGATGGGTGCCGGCCGAACGGGTGCGGGCACTGACCGGCGCCCGACCTCGTATCCGCCTGCCGGAACGGGTCGCCGAGGTCGTCGCCGCGGTGCGTTGGCGCTTCCAGCGAGGCCCGATCCCACCCGGCCTCCACAGCTACACGCGCGAGCCGTGGCTCGTCGCCAACGATCGGCTCAAGGCCCAGGGCTGGACCCCCACCGTCACCAACGAGCAGGCGTACGTCGAAGGGACCGAGTCGAGGTGGTGGACGATGATCACGCCAAAGCGGCGTCAGGAGATCACGATGGGCGCGATGGTCGCCGCCGGCACCGGGGCCGCCGTCGGCGTCCTCATCGGGGTGCGGTCGTGGCGGCGCCGTCGCTGATCTGACGATCGGGCCCGGGCGGCGCGACGGTCGTGACGACGCGGCCGGTGCTCGCGGGGACGGTCGCCGTCGGGCTGGGCGGCGAGGTCACCGGCGTCGACGGGACGGTCGAGGCGGTCGGTGGCGTGCCGGCGACAGCTGTCGTCGGCGTGGTCGAGGCGCCCTGCGGCGCGATCGTCAGCACCGCCGTCGGTGACGGCCGGGTTGCCGCGACCGTGGTCGTGGTCGCGCTACCGGGCATCGAGTGGATCATGCGCAGGGCGGTCCCGCCGGCCGCCTTCGTGCAGAGCCCGACGAGGTGGCCGGCGTCGTCGAGGACCGGCGTCGCTTCGTCGACGTCGAGCCCGACGAGCTGCACCATCGGGACGACCCGGGGCGGGTCGCCGTGGACGAGCACGGTGTCTGACGGCGCCGGCTCGGTGTCGGCCAGCTCGTAGCTCGACTCGGCGACCTCGGGCAGCGACACGAACGTCACCCCGGCGCCGCGGTCGGTGCTGACGATCTCCACGTCGACGACAGACCCCGACGGGAGGCGGGCGGTGATCGAGCCGCTGTGGCCCGCCAGCGCCGACATCGTGGTGATCGCCCAGCCATCGTGGCCGATCGGGGTGACCATCGGCAGCGGCGGTTGGTCGAGGGCGGCGGCGCCGGCGGGCGCGCTGCGCAAGCCGGAGATCGTCGACGCCGCGGCTTCGGGTGCGGCGGAGCGGTCCGGGGTCATGGCGATGGCGAGCACGCCGACGAGGAGCAGGCTGAGCGTCGCAGTGGTGACGATGAGCGCCTTGCCACCGTTCGTCGTCGGCTCGTGCTCGGGCGGACCCAGCTCGGACGGGTGCCGCCATGGGCGTTCATGCGGCGGCAGAGGCCCTCGATCCACGACGGCGCAGCGTAGCGACGTGTTCGCGCCGGCGGAGGTCGCCCATTGGTTCGCCGGCGGATGGCGCGCACCACGCCGGGTCGCCGTGCGGATGCTCAGGGCTACGATGCCCCCGTGCTGACTCCCGCCCGAGGCGACGACTGGCTGGCGCTGACCAGTGATGCGCTGCCCGTCGGTGAGGTCTACGACTGGGCGGTCCGCCCGGACTGCGGCGCGGTGGTGCTCTTCAGCGGCACCGTGCGCGACCACGCCGAGGGGCGAGAAGGGGTCGAGCACCTGGTCTACGAGGCCTACGACGAGGCCGTCGCGCCCCGCCTGGCCGAGATCGCTGCCGAAGCCCGGCAGCGCTGGCCGATGATCGGCCGGATCGCTCTCATCCACCGCACCGGTCGCCTCGAGGTCGGCGACTCCTCGGTGCTCGTGGTGGTGTCGACGCCGCATCGCGCGGCGTCGTTCGAGGCCGGTCGGTACGCCATCGACGCCATCAAGGCGTCGGTCCCGATCTGGAAGCACGAGACCTGGCGAGACGGGAGCGCGTGGGGCACGGGTGCCACGCCGATCACGGACGCCGGGACCGTGGCGTGACGATGTGACGGTCGTCCTCGTCATCGTCGGCGTGATCGTCGCGCTCGTCCTGATCGCCGTCGTCGTCGCGGCCGTGCGCCGCCGGCGGACGCCTGACGGCGTGGCCACGTTCCAGCGCCAGATCGACGCCCTCTCGCCCGAAGCCCGCCGCCCGGTCGTCGACCAGGTCCAGCAGCTCGAACAAGAAGACGAGGACTGACCTCGGTGGCTCGTGACGTGTTGAGTGGTCACTCGCGTGGTCGGGTCGGGGAGGGGCACCTCGGTGGCTCGTGACCTGGCCATCGATCTGGGGACGGCGAACACGCTCGTCTACATGAAGGGCCGCGGCATCGTGCTCAACGAGCCGTCGGTGATCGCGCTGAACCGCCAGACCGGTGAGGTGCTGGCCACCGGCCGCGAGGCGTGGCAGATGATCGGTCGGACACCGGGTTACATCGTCGCCGTCCGCCCGCTGCGTGGTGGCGCGATCACCGACTTCGAGATCACTGAGCGCATGATCCGGTTGCTCCTGCAACGAGTTGGCGTCAGCCGGTTCACGCGACCGAAGGTCGTCATCTGCGTGCCATCTGCGATCACCGAGGTCGAGCGGCGCGCCGTCACGGACGCCGCGCGACGCGCCGGCGCCGCTGACGCCAACCTCATCGAGCAACCGATGGCGGCGGCGATCGGTGCCGATCTGCCGATCGACGAACCCGTCGGCAACATGGTCATCGACATCGGCGGTGGCACCAGCGAGACCGCGGTGATCAGCCTGGGCGGGATCGTGGCATTGGAGGCCGTCCGCGTCGGCTCGTTCGACATCGACGCGTCGATCCAGAACTACGTGCGGCGCGAGCACGGCATCGCGATCGGCGAGCGGACGGCGGAGGAGATCAAGGTCGCCATCGGATCGGCCGACCCGACCGAGGACGAGAACCAGGCCGAGGTGCGCGGCCGAGACCTGATGACCGGACTGCCCAAGACGGTGCTGCTGACACCCGAGGAGGTCCGCTTCGCGATCGAGGACGTCGTGTCGTCGATCATCGCCTCCGTGATCCGCTGCCTGGCCAAGGCGCCGCCGGAGCTGTCACAGGACTTCTTGGTGCGCGGCATGTACCTCGTCGGCGGCGGAGGGCTGCTCCGGGGCCTGGCGTCGCGGATCCAGCGCGAGACGAAGGTGCCGGTGAAGCTGTCGAACGTGCCGCTGGAGGCGGTCGTCCTCGGCGCCGGGCACGTCATCGAGCACTACGAGGCGCTCAAGGGCATGTTCATGGGCGCCCGTCGGTGAGCGGGTCCTCCCTCCGCTGATGCGGGTCGGGCAACGCACCGACCGGGTGCTCGACGCGGGCCTCCAGCGGATCCGCGAGCAGTTCGGCGTCCCATCCGGCTTCCCGCCGGACGTCGCACTGGCCGCGGTCCAGGCGGCCCGCCGATCGCCCGGGTCGGACCACGTCGACCGCACGGATCGGCCGTTCGTCACGCTCGATCCGGCCGGATCGACCGATCTCGACCAGGCGTTCGCGATGGAGCGGGCCGGCCCCGACATCGTGTTGCACTACGCCATCGCCGACGTCGGCTTCTTCGTGCGCCACGGCGACCCGCTGGACCAGGAGGCGTGGCGGCGCGGTGTCACGGTCTACATGCCCGACGAGCGGGCCCGTCTGTACCCCGCCGCGCTCTCGGAGGGTGCGGCGAGCCTGCTGCCCGACGGACCACGACCGGCCTTGATCTTCACCGTCCGCGTCGACGTGGACGGCGACGTCAGGCTCGACGGCGTCGAGCGGGCCCTGGTGCGCAGCCGGGCCAAGCTGGCCTACGAGACGGTGGAGCCGGATGACCTCCCGGCTGACTTCCCCGAGCTGTCGCGTCGCATCGTGGCGGCCGAAGACCGTCGCGGCGCACCGCGCGTCGAGTTCCCCGAGCAGGACCTCGCGCAGGTCGACGGGCGCTGGACGTTGCGGTTCGCACCCCGCCTCGCGAGTGAGGACGACAACGCAGGCATGTCGCTGGCCACGAACCTCGCCGTCGCCGCCACCATGCTGGGCGCCGGCACCGGCTTGTTCCGGGTGATGGCCGAGCCCGACGAGCGGGCCGTCGACGGTCTGCGCCACGCCGCCCGGGCGCTCGGCCTCGAGTGGCCGGGCAACGTCTCGCTGACGGACTTCCAGCGCTCGCTGTCGACGACCGACCCCCGGGCCGCGGCGTTCCTGATCGCCGTCCGCCGAGCCGGTGGGGGCGCCAGCTACGAGGCCTTCGAGGCCGGCGCCGTCCCGTGGCACGCGGCGATGGCGGCGACGTACGCCCACGCCACCGCGCCGCTGCGGCGGCTCGCCGATCGCTACGTGATCGAGGCGACGGTGGCGGTCGCCGGCGGCCGACCGGTGCCTGACGAGGTCCAGGCGGCGCTCGTCGAGCTCCCCGCGGTGATGGCCAGAGCCGAGGCCCTCGCCCATCGCGTCGACAGCGCGGTCATCGACCTCGCCGAGGCCGTCCTGCTGGCCGCGAGGGTTGGTGAGGTCTTCGACGCGGTGGTCGTCGACGAGGACCGACGCGCGACGGTCGTCCAGCTCGTCGATCCGGCCGTCCTGGTGCGGGTCGAGGCCCACGACGTCGACCCGGGTGACGACCTCCGGGTCAAGCTGGTGGCGGCCGACCCGGGCGCTCGCACGATCACGTTCGAGCGCGTCGGCTGACCGGCGGGGCCCGGTCGGGCCGGGTCAGGCCGGGTCGAGCCGGTACACCGGTCCCTGGTCGGACAGGACGTACACCGCGCCGTCGGGACCGTCGACGACGGCCGTCGGAGCCGCGACGTCGCCGAGCGTGACCTGGCGGCCCGGCGTCAGCCCGTCGCCGTCGCCCAGCACCTCGAGGGCCCAGACCTCGCCGCTGCAGAAGTCGCTGTAGACGTACCAGCCGACGAGGTCGGCGACGGGACCGCCCCGGGCCCTGACCCCGCCGGTGATCGAGCAACCCCCGTCGGCGTGGGTGTACGTCGAGAACGGCGGGGTGTGCCCGGTCGCCGGGACGTCGTCGTTGTACCGCTGGTCGCCCTCGAACGCGCTCCACCCGAAGCTCAGCCCCTTGCCCGCGTCGCGCCCTGCGGTCGCCGGGGCGACGTCCACCTCCTCGACGTCGTCCTGGCCGACATCGGCGATCCACAGGTCACCGGTGACCCGGTCGAACGAGAACCGCCACGGGTTGCGCAGCCCGCTCGACCAGATCTCGGGCGCCGCGTCGGCCTGACCGACGAACGGGTTGTCGGCGGGCACGGTGTACGGCCGTCCTTCGGCAGAGGTCGGATCGATGCGCAGCATCTTGCCCAGCAGCGACGTGAGGTCGGTCGCCCGCCGCTGCGGGTCGCCACCCGATCCGCCGTCGCCCATGCCGATGTACAGCATCCCGTCCGGACCGAACGCGAGGTCGCCACCGTTGTGGTTCGGGTACGGCTGCTCGATCTCGAGCAGGATCCGCGACTCGTCGCCCGTCCCGAACGTCCCGTCGGCGTGAACCGGGTGCTCGGCGACGACCGTCCACCCGTCGCGATCGGTGTAGTTGACGTAGGCGTTCTCGCCCGCCGGGTCGAACGTCAGCCCGAGCAAACCCTGCTCGCCCTGGGCGACGGTGAGGTCGGACATGTCGAGCGCCGTCGACGTGGTGTCGCCGTCGATGCGGGTGACCTCGCCGCCACGACCGGCGACGTACAACGCATCGTCGCCGGTCCGCCAGGCCAGGTCCACCGGGACGCCGACGGACGCCACCTCGGTGAGCTGGACGCTCGGCTCGTTCCCCGTCATCGACGCCGGTGTGGTCGGCCCGTCGGTGCTCGCCGCCGATGTGGTGGCCGGCGGGGCGGTTGCCGGCGGCGCGGTGCCGACAGTCGCCGGCGGCGCAGGGCTGACAGCCGTCGGCGCCGGCACCGGGTCACTGACCGTGGCGGGCCGGCTCGGACCGGAGGCGGTCACGTCAGCGCTCGTCGCCGCCGAGTCGTCGTCGGCGCCGCAGGCCACGGCGATCGCCGCCAGGGCGACCGCGCCCGCCAGCCGCACCAGCCGCCGCACCTGCGGACTCGTCACGGCGTGACGCCGACGCGCGCCAACCCCTCCTGGACGACGCTCACGACGAGCCGCCCGTCGCTCGTGAAGATCGACCCGCTGGCCAGGCCGCGGGCACTCCCGGTCGACACGGCCCGCTGGTCGTACAGCAACCACTCGTCGGCGCGGAACGGCCGGTGGAACCACATGGCGTGGTCGAGGCTGGCCATCTGCACGCCCGGCTCGTCCCAGGCCAGCCCGAACGGCAGCAGCGTCGTGTCGAGCAAGGACATGTCGCTGGCGTACGTCACCAGGCAGGCGTGCACGACCGGGTCGTCGGGCAGGACGCCGTCGGCCCGCAACCACAGCTGCTGCCCGTCCGCCGGACTGCCCTTGCGGCTCATCGGGTCGGCCTGGACGTACCGGACGTCGATCGGTCGTGGCCGGTCGTAGAGCTCGCCGAGCTGCTCCTTGTACGGCGCCATGCGGACCCGCCAGTCGGAGAGCGACTCGGGACCCGGCAGACCGATCGGCATCGGGAGCTGGTGGTCGGGACCGCGCTCGGGGGAGTGGAAGCTCGCCTGCAGGTTGAAGATGGCCCGCCCGTGCTGGATGGCGACGACGCGGCGGGTCGTGAAGCTGCGCCCGTCCCGCAGGCGGTCGACCTCGTAGAGGATCGGCACGGTGGGGTCGCCGGGTCGCAGGAAGTAGGCGTGCAGCGAGTGGACGTGGCGCGACGGCTCGTCGATCGTCCGGCTCGCCGCGACCAGCGCCTGGCCGGCCACCTGACCGCCGAAGACCCGCTGACGGCTCTCGTCGGGGGAGCGGCCACGGAAGATGTTCACTTCGATCGGCTCCAGCGCGAGGAGGGTCACGAGCTCGTCGAGGGCGGCTTGCACGCGCCCATCGTGGCACGGTGAGAGCGGCCGCCGGCCGTCCGCCCCGCGGGTCGGGCCGTACGCTCGAACCGTGACGACCAACTGGCGCGACGCGGCGCTGGCGGCGAAGGGCTTCATGCCCCCCGAGGAGGGCGACGCGCTGCACGACGCCGCGCTCGCCGCCGCCGCCGCCGTGCCCGGTGCGCCACTCGTCGAGGTCGGCTCGTACTGCGGTCGGTCCACGATCTGGCTGGGGGCGGCGGCGCGGCAGGCGGCGACGGTGCTGTTCGCCGTCGACCACCATCGTGGTTCGGAGGAGAACCAGCCCGGCTGGGAGTGGCACGACCCGGACGTCGTCGATGCCCGGATCGGCAGGATGGACACGCTGCCGATGTTCCGGGCGGCGGTGCACGACGCGGGGATGGAGGATCACGTCATCGCCGTGGTCGGGCGCTCGGCCGACGTGGCCCGCTTCTGGTCGACCCCGGCCGCGCTCGTGTTCATCGACGGCGGGCACGGCGCCGGGCCCGCTCGCGCCGATTACGAGGGGTGGACCCCGCACGTCGCGATCGGTGGCTCGCTGGCCATCCACGACGTCTTCCCCGATCCCGCCGACGGCGGTCGGCCGCCGTACGAGGAGATCTTCCGGCCGGCCCTGGCCAGCGGCCGGTTCCGACTGTCGTCGGCCAGCGGTTCGCTGCGCGTCCTCGTGCGGGTGGACTAGGTTCACCACCGAGGGACGTATCAAGGCGGCTGCTGGCGGGTCATCTCCTGTGTCCCCATTGGACCTCAGGAGGCCCGATGTCCGAACCTACGTACTCGCCGACCGACGGGGCCGGTCTCGGCCGTCTGCTGCAGGTCGCCGGCTTCCTCGCGGTCTTCGCCGGGTTCGGCGTCCTGCTGTACGCCGTGCTCAGCTCGGCCATCGACGTCTCCGAGATGGTCGGCGGCGGCTCCACGAGCGGGCTGCCGCTGGTCGCCCTCGGCACCGTGGTGCTGGGCGCGGGCGGCATCGTGGCGGCGGTCGGTACGACGATGGTGAAGTCGACGCGTCGGCCGCGGCGCCGCTCGTTCGGCTACCTCGACTTCGACGACGACGACTGGTGACGCCGCAGCTCGGCTGAGCGGCGGAGGACGTCGGGCGTCGGGCCCGTCGCAGCGAGCGCGGCGCGTCAATCGAGGATCGGTCGCGGGATGAACAGCGCGGCGGCCGGCGACGCGCCGGCGATGGCGTCGGCGGCCAGCACGACGGCGGCTGCGGTGTAGGACGTGTGCTCCTCGAACGGGAACCGCACCGCCTCGCTCTCGCCGTCGTAGACGAGGCCGGTCCAGTACGACCCGTCGCCGCGACGGTGCCTGCGGGTCCACCCCAGCAGCTCGGTCGCGGTCGCGCGATCGCCGATCGCGGCGTGGGCCAGGCTGCATTCGGCCGTCTCCGAGGCCGTCACCCACGGCTCGTCGCTGACGCAGCGCACACCTCGACCAGCCAGGGCGAACGCGTCCCATCCGGCGGCCAGCCGGGCCTGCGCCGCCTCGCCGGTCAGCGCCCCGCCGAGCACCGGGTAGTACCAGTCCATCGCCCAGCGGTCCTTGGGCGCGAAGGCGTGGGGACGATGGACGACGGCATGCGAGATGACGTCTGCGGCGTGGGTCCAGTCGGGCCGGTGCTCCCCGACCACGTCGGCGAGGGCCCGCCCGCAGCGCAGGGCGTGCTGGATGCTCGCCGACCCGGCCAGCAGGGCGTAGTCCCAACGCCGCGTGCCGTCGGCCTCGATCGCCCACAGCACCTGGCCGTCGGGCCGGCGCAACGACAGCACCCAGTCGAGCGCCCGTTCGACGGTCGGCCAGAGGTGGTCGAGGAACCCGCGATCCCACGTGCAGCGCCAGTGGTGCCAGACGCCGGTGGCGATGTAGGCGCAGACGTTGGTGTCGAGCTTGGGCTCCTCGATGCTGCCGTCGGGCCAGTAGTAGTTGTGCCACGCGCCGTCGATGCGCTGGACGGCGGCGAGCCACTCGTACGCGTCCTCGGCCTGGTGGTGGAACCCGGCGACGTCGAGCGCCATCGCCGACTCCACGTGGTTCCAGGGGTCGCAGTGCCCGTCCGGGTACCACGGGATCATCCCGCAGGGCTGTTGCAGGGACGCCAGGTGCTCGGCGGTCTCGCTGACCTCGTCGGCCGACAGGACGCCGGGCAGGTCGGGGAGGTTCGTCATCGCGTCGCCATGGCCGAGGTGCCGGTCGGGACGGCGACGGCGGCATCGGCCGGCTTCGGGCGCTTGACGGCGTACAGCACGAGGCTCTTGCCCAAGACCGGTGAGAGCACCCGCTCGGCGAGGCGCGTCGAGCGGGGCTGCTCGACGATGTCCCATTCCAGGAACCGGCGGTAGCACGAGACGGCCGGGTGGTGGTCGTCGTTGACGCCCACCGCGCACTTCAGCCACCAGTACGGCGTGTGCAGGGCGTGTGCGTGGTGGGACCCGGCGAGCTCGAGGCCGGCGGCGCGCAGCTTGGCTTTCAGCTCGGTCGCCGAGTAGATCCGTACGTGGCCCCCGACGGCGGCCGGCGCGTGGTAGTCGTCGGACAGCATCCAGTTGACCTTCTCGGGCAGCCACGACGGGACGGTGGCGGCGAAGACGCCGCCGGGCCGCAGGACCCTGACCAGTTCGGTGAGCGCAGCGGTGTCGTCCGGGACGTGCTCGAGCACCTCGGATGTGATGACGACATCGAGCGACCCGCCGGCGAACGGCAGCGCGGTGGCGTCGCCGCGCAGCACACCGACGAACCGCTGGGCGGGGATCTCGCCGGTCGCGACCATCGCCTCGAACGTGTCCCTGGTGGCCGTCACCTCGGCTGCCGCGAAGTCGAGGGCGACGACGCGCATGCCGCGCCGGGCCAACTCGAACGCGTGGCGCCCGAAGCCGGCGCCGGCGTCGAGGGCCAGGCCGCCGGGTCGCATCCCGAGCGCGGCCAACCGTTCCGGACGGATGGTCAACATCAGTGCCGGAGCGACCTGTTGTGGCGCAGCTTCTCGACGTTGGCCGGCATGGCGAGCACCTCGCGATACTGCTCGACCGTCTGCTCGGCGCACCGTTGCCACGTCCAGCGATCGAGCACGCGCCGGCGACCGGCCGCACCGACCCGGGCCCGCAGCCCTGCGTCGTCGAGACCTCGCCGGATCGTGTCGGCCAGCGCCTCGGCGTCGCCGGCCGCACACGACAGGACGGTATCGCCGTCCCGGCCGGTGACCTCGGGGAGGGCGCCGCCATCGGTGGCCACCAGCGCGGTGCCGGTGACCATCGCCTCGATCGCCGGCAGGCTGAACCCTTCGTAGAGGCTGGGCACGACAGCCATCTCCGCCTCGGCGTACAGCTCGACGATGCGCTCGTCGGTCACGCCGGAGACGAAGTCGATGTGGTCGGTCAACCCGAGCACGGCGATGAGGTCCATGGTCTTGCCGGGCTTCGGCCGCCCGATCACGGTCAGCGTCACATCCCGTTCGGTGCGCAGCTTGGCCACGGCCTCGATCAGGTAGGCGAGCCCCTTGAGCGCGACGTCGGCCGATGCCGTCGTGATCAGCCGGCCCGGGATCCGGGCGATGTCGGGGCGGGGCCGGAAGAGGTCCGGGTCGACGCCGACCGGAACGAGGCGCATGCGGTCGTAGGCGACGCCCATGTCGGCGTGGATGTCGCGGATCGAGTTCTCGCTGACGACGACGATGCGCGGCATCCGCGAGGCGACGCGTCCCTGCATCTTCACGAACGAGTACCAGCGGCCGACCGACCAGCGCTTGCGCCGGTTGGGCGCGTGGTCCATCTCCAGCTGGCGGTCCCTCGTGATCGGGTGGTGGAGTGTGACGATCGTCGGCATGATGCGCTCGATGCGCAGGATGCCGTAGCCCAGGCACTGGTTGTCGTGCACGAGGTCGAAGTCGGCGCGGCGCGGGGTGAGCGCGCGCAGCGCCCGGTAGCTGAACGCGAGCGGTTCGGGGAACGTGCCGGTCGAGAACTGGGCGACCTCGAGGATGTCTTCGCGGGTCTTGATCTCCCAGTACGCGGGGAAGCGTCCCGGATAGTGGTCGTTGAACATGTCGAGGCTCGGGAGCTCGGTCAACGGCACCCGGTGGTCCAGCACCGGGTACGGCTGCCCGCTGAGGACCTCGACGTGGTGCCCGAGGTCCACGAGCGCCTTGGTCAGGTGACGGGTGTAGACGCCCTGGCCACCGATGTGCGGCTTGCCCCGATAGGTCAGGTACGCGATCCGCAAGGGCGCGTCGCCATCAGGAGCCGGGGGGGACACCCGCGGAACGATATCTGCGGGTGGTTACCGCCCAGTAGCGATCGTCCCGGCCGTCGTCGATTTCCACGCGATCGTCATCCGTCGTTCCAGGGCCTCGCCCGGCGCGAGCACGCGTCGTCGCAGGTGGAAGGCGTCGGGTGGACCCGATTGGGGCTCGACCGCCGTGCCGACATCGAGGGCGTCGAACACGACGACGTGATCGCAGTCACTCGTCACCTGCACGTCGAGCGCACCGATGTGCAGTCCGACGGGCGCCGCGGTGACGAAGCAGTCGTCCCATGGAGGCGGTGCCGGGCCGATCAGACGTCCAGTCGGCAGACCGTCCGGTCCCCGCTCGTACATCGCGTCGGCGGAGAGCTCGACCGGCAACCGGGTGGCGAACCAGGTGTGCCACCCGACCTCGGCCGGCATCGAACGGGTGCCGGCGGTGACGGCAAGGGTGCAGTGCAAAGCCGACGGCGTGAGCGTGAACGTCTGGGAGGCGTCACCGCCGAGTGGCCAGCGGTCGCCGAGCGGGCACGTCAGCGCCACGGTCGGTGTGTCGCTCCCGTCGTCGACGCGCTGCCACGGGCGGTCGTACACGGTGCCATGCCCGGCGTGCGGCGGGAGGTTGCGCAGGAGGGCATGCTCGACACCGTCGAGGACGAACCGTCCGTCGCGGACCCGGCCGGCGTAGGGCACCATCGGGAACGAGCCCCAGAGCATGACGTGGTCGCCCGCCCTCCGGGGGACCACGACGTCGGTGCCGCCGACCGCGAGCGCAGCGATCCGACCGCCAGACGCGGGGTCGATCGACACCCGTGCCGGGCCCGCCCGCAGCTCGATCACGTGCGCGAGCATGCAGCGATGCGGGCAGTCGTGCAACGGGTCAGCGAGGCATGGGTGACCGTCGCCGGCGACGAGGTCGGACGGATCGGCCGGGGTCTGTGCGCCCTCGTCGGCGTGACCCACGACGACAGCCCGGTCACGGCCGTCAAGGTCGCCGACAAGTTGTGGAACCTGCGTGTCTTCGACGACGACAACGGCGTCATGAACCGCTCGGCGGCCGACGTCGGCGCGGCGATCCTCGTCGTCAGCCAGTTCACCGTCTACGGGGACACGGCGACCGGCCGCCGGCCGAGCTGGCTGGCCGCGGCCCCGCCCGAGCACGCCGAACCGCTCGTCGATGCGGTCGTCGCCGAGCTCCGCCGGCTCGGCGCCACCGTGTCCACGGGTCGCTTCCGCACGGAGATGCAGGTGACCCTGACCAACGACGGTCCGGTCACCCTCGTCATCGACCGCTGACGGGGTCAGACGACCGCCGCCGCCTCGTCGCTCGGCGTACCGGCGCTCGCACCGCTCGAGGGTGCCGGCCGGTCGACGACGCCGCGCCGTGCGCGATCGACCGACGCCAACACCCACGACGCGATCAGGACCAACCCGAACAGCACGATCCACGGGCGGTCGCCTGTGGTGACGTACCACGTGCGGCCGGTGCGCAGCTCCACGGCGTGGCGGATGACGGCCTGCTCGCCGACCGACGTCCTGTCGATGACGTCGCCGTCCGGGGTCACGAACTCGGAGAACCCGGTCGGCGCAGCCTGCACCAGCCAGCGTCCGGTCTCCAACGCCCGGAGCCGGCTCGATGCCACCTGTTGGGTCTGCACGATCGTCCCGGTGTAGCTGGCGCCGTTCGTCGGGTTGATCAGTGCTTCGGCGCCGTACTTGACCGCCTCGCGGGCCCGGCCGCCGAAGAACACCTCCCACGAGATCACGACTCCCAGGGGGGTGCCGTCGGGCAGCTCGACGACGGCCGGCGCGGTGCCGGCGACGGCGTTCGACGGCACCTGATCGACCGGCGCGCCGAGCGCCTCGAGGAGACCCCGCATCGGCACGTACTCGCCGAACGGGACCCGGCGCACCTTGTCGTAGCGGCTGGTCACTGCACCGGCGGGCGTGACGACGACCTGGGCGTTGGAGATCCGTCCGTCCTGTCCGGGCACGTCCTCGGTGATGCCGACGACCAGCGGCACGCCGAGCCGCGCCGCCTCGGCGGCGACGGCGCCGAGCTGTTCGCTCGTCGCGAAGTCCTCCGTGTCGATCACGTTCTCCGGCCACACCACGACGTCGAGCGTCGGGTCGGGACTGATCGCGCGCGTCGCCTCGAGGTGGCGCTCGGTGACGACCCGGGTTGGGACGTCGAGCGCCCGGGTGCCCTGCTCGCCGCCGCCCTGCACGGCCGCCACCTCCAGGTACTGGCCGGTGCCGTTGCCGCGCGGCGCGACGAACGACGACGCCAGGACGACGACGGCCGCCGCGAGGCCACCGAACACGATCCAGTCCGAGCGGCGCGAGCGCACGGCGTCGACGAGCCCGCCGAGCGCGAAGCCGATCTGCAGCACGACCCAGGTGAGCACGATCACGCCGCCCACCCGCACGATGCCGGCCAGCGGCCCCGCGGCCTGGGCGATGCCCAGGCTGGCCAGCGGAACGCCCCCGAACGGGAACGCGAACCGCAGGGCCTCGGCGAGCGCGTGGGCGGCGGGGCGGCCGATCACCCGCCACGGCCCGGTCGGGGCGGCCAGCGAGGCGAGTCCGTGCCAGGCGGCGAAGATCAGCGCCGCGGCGATGTAGCCGGGCACCGTGAGCTGCCACATCCAGCCCATGCCCATGGCCAGCCACCCGGCGCCGAAGGCCGCGCCGCGAGTGAAGCGGGCGCCTCGGCCGGGCTCGACGCCGAGACTGATCTCGAACAACGCGACGCCGACGATCGACAGCGGCCACCACCCCCACGGCGGCAACGACAACGCGACGAGGAACCCGGCGCCGAGCGCGAGCGCCAAGCGGGGCCAGGTCCCCGAGTGGTCGTTCACGCGACCAGGACGAGGTGGGCGACGATGCGGGAGCGCACGGATCCGGGAGGATGGCAGGCGAACAGGGTCGCCGTGCGGTCAGGGGTCTGGTCGACGATCCACAGCGCGTCCGGCGTCACGACCTCGACGGAGGTCACCGCGTACACGAAGCGCCCGGCGTCCGTCGTCATGACGACCTCGTCGCCGGCGACCAGATCATCGATGTCGGCGAAGTCGGCGTGACCACTCGTGCGGTGGCCGGCCAACACGACGTTGCCCGGCTGGCCTGGCATCGCGGTGCTCGGCCAATGTCCGGGGCCGTTGTCGATGGTGGCCAGGCGGATGCCCTCGAACATCGGCCGGGACAGGCCCAGCGCCGGGACCTCGACCGTGCCGAGCGCGACAAGCGGCTCGGTCGAACCGTCCTCGACCGGCGGCGCGACCGGCACCGGCAACGAGCTGGGCACGGTGGTCGGTGCGGCCGTGGTCGCTGTGGTGGACGTGGCGGCCGTGGTGGTGGATGTGGTGGATGTGGTGGAGGTCGTCGACGGTGCGGTGGTCGTCGATGCGGCGGCGGTCGCCGCCGTCGCCGACGGCAGCGGGCCGAGCACGGCCGTCGGGCGGTCGCTCGCACACGCGCCGAGGACGACGACGAGCCCCGTCGTCGCCAGCACGAGCGAGCGCCGGGGAGCCATTGCGCAATTGTGCCAGCGGGGACCGACGACTTCGGCCCCACCGCGGCGTCCAACCACCATGACCGCCACGCTCACTTCCGCTGTTCCGCCCGCCCGGCCCGTGCGTCCGGGGCGCCTCGACGACCTCTCGCAGCGCGAGCGCGAGGTGCTGGCGCTCATGGCCATCGGCCGGTCCAACCGGGGCATCGCCCGCGACCTGCTCGTCTCGGAGGGCGCGATCGAGAAGCACGTCGCCAACATCTTCACGAAGCTCGGGCTGCTGCCGTCGCCCGGCGTCCACCGCCGTGTCCTGGCCGTCGTCGCCTACCTGACCGACCGCTGAGCGGAGGCGGGGCCTCGGCCTGCGGTCGCGGGTCCCGGCCGACCTGGACGGGCCCGGCACCCACCCCGTCGCCGTCGGCGGACATCAGTCCACGAACTGGACCTCGGGGATCGGCACGACGAACCGGCCACCCCAGTCACGCACGTGCGCCATCTGCTCGACGATCTCGTCGCGGAGGTTCCACGGCAGGATCAGCACGTAGTCGGGCCGGGTCAGGGCGATCTGGTCCGGAGGAAGGATCGGGATGTGCACGCCGGGCAGCAGGAACCCCTGCTTGTACGGGCTGCGGTCCACGGTGTACGGCACGAGGTCGGGCCCGACGCCGCAGTAGTTCAACAGCGTGTTCCCCTTGGCCGGCGCTCCGTAGCCGACGACGACCTTGCCGGCCTCGCTGGCGTCGGCCAGGAACCGCCACAAGCTGCGCTTCGTCCTGAGCACCTGCTGACCGAACTCGGTGTACGTCTCCAAGCGGTCGAGGCCGTCGGTGCGCTCCTCGGCGAGCACGGCGTCGATGCGCGGCGTGTCGACGTGGGTCAGGTCCTGGTCGTGGCAGGCGAAGATCCGCAACGATCCACCGTGCGTCGGCAACTGCTCGACGTCGAAGATGCGCAGCCCGTGACGCCGGAACACCGCGCTCACCGAGAGCAACGAGAAGTACGAGAAGTGCTCGTGGTAGATCGTGTCGAACTCGACGTGGCGGATGAGCTCCAGGAGGTGGGGGAACTCCATCGTGATGCGGCCTGTCGGTGCGAGGAGCAGCGCCATGCCGGCGACGAAGTCGTTGAGGTCGGGCACGTGGGCGAGCACGTTGTTGCCGATGATCAGGTCGGCGCGGCGGCCCTCCTCGACCAGCGTCGCCGCCAGCTCGGTGCCGAAGAACCCGATGAGGGTCTCGATGCCGTTCTGCTGGGCGACGGCGGCCACGTTGGCGGCCGGCTCGACACCGAGCGTCGGCACGCCGTGGGCGCCGAAGTGCTGCAGCAGGTAGCCGTCGTTGCTCGCGATCTCGACCGCCAGGTGCTCGGCGCCGAGATCGAAGCGGACGACGACGTCGTCCACGTACCGCTTGGCGTGCTCCACCCAGCTGGTCGAGAACGACGAGAAGTAGGCGTAGTCGGAGAAGATCTCCTCCGGCGTCTCGTATTCGAGGAGCTGGACGAGCAGGCAGTTCGAGCAGACGTACGCATGCAGGGGGTAGAACCGCTCGGCGGCGCCGGCCGCGGCGACGTCGATGTAGGAGTTGGCCATCGGGGACATCCCGAGGTCGCAGAACGTCAGCTCGAGTGGTGACTCACAACTCCGACACTGCATCCGCACCCTCCTGTCGGAACCCGCACGGGTCCCTCCGACGCAGCGGAACGTACTCGACCGCTGCCGGGCCCGGCCGACCGCCGGCGAGGAGCAACGCCGTCACGAGTCGGTCCCGTCGGCCTCGAGGATCTTCCGGAAGGTGGTGCACACGACGTCGACGTCGTCCTCCGTGAGCGTCATCGCCGACGGCAGGTTGATCGCGCGTTCGGCGATGTCGTAGGCGACCGGATTGCGTTCGACGGCACCCCGGACGCTCTCGTATCCGGCGAACGCGCCGAGCGAGCTCAACGGCGGGAAGAAGGGACGGCTGTCGATGGCGCTGGCGTCCAGCGCGGCCATGAGCGCCCGCGTCGAGAGGCCGTAGTCCCGGTCGACGACGGCGGTCACCATCCAGAACGTGTTGTCGACGGCCGGATCGCGCCGGTTCAGCACGACGCCCGGCACCGTGGCCAGCCGTTGCTCGTACCAGCCGAAGATCTGACGTTTGCGCTCGACCAGCTCGTCGAGGCGGGACAGCTGGGCGCGGCCGAACGCGGCCTGCAAGCTGCTCATCCGGTACTTGTAACCCAACTCGTCGGTCACGAAGTACTTGAAGTCGGACTTCGTGCGACCGTGGTCCCGTAGCGCCGAGACCCGCTCGAACAGGTCGTCTCGATCCGTGACGATCATGCCGCCCTCGCCCGTGGTGAGGGTCTTGGTGCCGTGGAAGCTGAACGTGGCGACATCGCCCAACGTCCCGGCCGGGCGTCCGTTCCAGGCCGCGCCGATCGACTGGGCGGCGTCCTCGATGATCGCCAGCCCGTGCGCCGCGGCGACACCGGTGATCGCGTCCATGTCGGGGATGGCGCCGTACAGATCCACCGTGATGATCGCCTTCGTGCGCTCCGTCACGACCCGTTCGAGCGATGCTCCGGACATGCACCACGAGTCCGGCTCGATGTCCGCGAACACCGGGATCGCGCCGACATAGGCCAGGGGTGCCGCCGTGGCCACCCACGTCGACTCCGGCACGACGACCTCGTCCCCGGCGCCGATGCCGAGGGCGAGGATGGCCAGGTGCAGCGCCGACGTGCAGTGAGGCACGGCCGCGGCGTGGCGGAGACCGAGTGCGGCGGCGAACTCCTGCTCGAACAAGCCGACCGACTGGCCGGCTCTGGTGTACCAGTCGTCAGCCGCGGCGGCCGCTACGTACTCGACCTCGAGGTCGGTCACCCACGGTCCGGCGACCGGGATCCGCTCGAAGGTCCGCCCATCGGTCACGTCAGCTCCGGGTCCAGCGCAGGTCGTCGTCGAGCTGGCCGGAGTCGAGCAGACCTTGGATCGTCCGCAGGCGGAAGTAGTCCGGTCCGTTGAACAGCTCGGGTGTCATGCGTCCGCCGGCATACGCCGCATACAGCTCCTCGATGCCCTGACGGAGCGTCCACTGCGGCACGTATCCAGGTAGCTCGGACTCGATGCGGCTGAAGTCGATCCGGTAGTCGCGGGCATCGGGAGAGGCGCCGACGGCCATCGTGACCGTGCAGCCAGGAACGACCTCGGCGACGAGGTTGGCGACGTCGCGGATGCGGTAGTTCTCGCCCGACCGTCCGACGTTGAACGCCCGGTCGTGGATGGCGGCGCGTGGTGCGTCGAGCACCCTTTCGAACGCCTGCGAGATGTCGGCGATGTGCACCAGTGGGCGCCATGGCGATCCGTCGCTCTGCAACAACACCTGTCCGGTCGTGACCGCGTACCCGACGAGGTTGTTGACGACGATGTCGGCCCGCAACCGGCGTGACACCCCGTACGCCGTGGCGTTGCGGAGGTAGGTCGGGGAGAACCCGTCGTCGGCCAGGCGCGAGACCTCCTGCTCGACGCGCACCTTCGACTCGCCGTACGGGGTGACCGGGCTGAACGCGGCATCCTCGTCGAGCAACCCGTCACCGCCGCTGCCGTAGAGGCTGCAGGACGACGAGAACAGGAAACGCGCCACGCCGGCCTGCTTGGCGGCATCGGCGAGGCGCACCGACGCCCAGAGGTTGATGTCGTACGTGAGCTCAGGGTTGAGGTCCGAGAGCGGATCGTTCGACAGCGCGGCCAGGTGCATCACGGCGTCGAAGCCTTCGAGGTCGCCTGGCGTGACGTCGCGCAGGTCGACGTCCAGCGTCGGGATCGGCTCGGGAGGCGACACGAAATCGCAGCCGTCGTAGTACCCGGTGTCGAGGCCGACGACGTCGTGGCCGAGCGCCACCAGCCGTGGCGCCATCTCCACACCGATGTACCCGAGGTGGCCGGTGAGGAGCACCCTCATCGCATGGTTCGCGTTGCGTGCATCTCTTCCCTCACGAACGTGCGACGCCGGGCCTCGCTCGGGTCGAGCGGCGCCGACGAGCCGGCCGGGCGCAGGTTAGCAACCCGACCCGACACGGCGCAGTGGTCGCCGGGCGGATCGGTGTCGTCCACGGGGCGTGACGACACGCACCAGGGGTTCGATGGTCGATGTCGTGGCAGAATGGCCCCCCGTGTGGAAGCGAGCGTGCCGACGAGTGCGGCACCTCGGCGGCACCGCGCGGCATCAACGTCCGAGCGGTCCGTCGTGGCGTCCCGGGTCGCAGCAGTCAGAACGTGGAGGGAGAACAGATGGATGTGACGACCGGGACTCCAGCGCCGCCCGTCGACCTGGCGACGCGACGGGTCATCTGGACAGCTCAGTACCGCCGCGTCCTCGGCAAGGCCCTGGCCGTCTCGTTCGCCACGCCGTTGCTCGATGCAGTTGCCCAGAAGCACGCCAAGACCTACACGGCGATGATCCGCGTCCGCAACGAGGAGGAGTACCTCGGCGCCGCCGTCCGATCGATCATCGACCACGTCGATGAGGTCGTGATCGTCGACAACATGTCCGACGATGGCACGCCGCAGATCATCAAGGAGCTCGCGGCCGCGCATCCGGACAAGGTCCGCACCGCGGTGTACCCCTACGACATCGCCCGGTACGGCCAGGAGAACATGGCGCTCTATCAGAGCAAAGGCGGCTGGAAGTCCCCGTCGTCGCTCGCCAACTTCTACAACTGGTGCCTGAGCCACTGCACGAAGTCGTTCATCGTGAAATGGGACGGTGACACGGTCGCGACCGATGCGCTCGGGGCACGGCTCGAGCAGTTCCGCGAGAGCCCGGGGCAAGCGCTCTGGCACACCGGAGCGAACCTCCACGAGAACCGCACGAACCTGCTGCGCGACCACCCGTACGAGGACATGGAGCCCCGCATCTACGCCCGTCGCTTCGCCCGCTACGACAACGGGCTCGGATACGCGGAGATGCTGCGCTCGCCCTATCTGGACCATGGCGACCAGTACTCCGAGCGTTGTCCCGAGCCGCTCTACGTCCACATGAAGCACTGCAAGATCGAACGCTACGGGAACATGTCCCAGGACCTGCAGAACCGATCGCGAGAGCTCGAGGTGCCCGGCGAGCCCGTCCCGGACGGGGTCCAACGGGCCATCGAGCGCTGGGGCCTCGGGTAGCGATCCGCCGGACGGCCACCATCCCGCCGAACCACGCGAGCCCGGTGCGGTCGAGACGCCGTCCGTCGTCTCAGCGCGCGATGCCGGCGATGA
This sequence comes from Ilumatobacteraceae bacterium, assembly GCA_040507575.1. Classification (GTDB taxonomy): domain Bacteria; phylum Actinomycetota; class Acidimicrobiia; order Acidimicrobiales; family Ilumatobacteraceae; genus JALZMG01. The sequence continues at coordinate 41,269 of JBEVOM010000003.1, read as the reverse complement.
CTGCGGCAGCGGTGGCCTGGCCCTGGGCGATGCATGCCGGGATGCCGATGCCGTCGTAACTGGCCCCGGTGACGTACATCCCGAGCGGGAGCGCGGCCCGCACCCGGGCGAGCCAGTCCCGGTGGTGGGGTCGGTACTGGGGGAACGCGCTGGGCCAGCGCGAGATCCGCACCGCGCCGGGCTGCAGGTCGAGCCCGATGTGGCGGCCGACCTCGGTGACCGCCCGGTCGATGACGGTGTCGTCGTCGAGGTCGTCGACGCGCAGGCCGTCACGCCCGAGCGAGATCCGCACGACCTCCCCTTCGCCACCGCGCCAGTGCGCCCACTTCTGGGACCCGAACGACGCCGCGGTGACCGTCTGCTGGACGGGCTTGGGCACGAGGTAGCCGCTGCGCCCGGCCAGGCGCGCCGGCCACCCAGGCACGGCGAGCGTGACCAGGACGACACCGGCGTGGTCCATCATCGCCATCAGGCGGGCGGCGTCCGGCGCCGCCGCGGCCAGCAGCGGCGCGGTCGTGGCCGCCGGGGTCGCCAGCACGACGGCATCGAACCCGTCGCCGTCGGCCCGCCAACTGCCCCCGTCCGCATCCAGCGCCGTCACGGGGCACGACGTGGTGATGACCACGCCCCGCGCCGCGGCCGTGGCGGCGATCGCGTCGGCGAAGGCCGACATCCCGCCCGTTGGTGCGAGGAACAGCGGACCGGTGGCCGGGGGAGCCGCCGCCCGCAGGGCGCGGGCGCTCAGCAGCACGCTGCGTCCGCGCTCGGCGAGGGCGGCGAGCTGCGGCACCATGGCCAGGCTGAAGCGGTCGGTGTCGGCGGCGTAGATCGAGCCGACGAGGGCGTCGACGAGGCGCTCCTGGACCTCGTCACCGAACCGGCCGCGCACGAGCGCGCCGATCGAGTCGCCCGGATCGCGTCGTGGGAGCACCGGTTCGAGCGCCGCTCGCAGCTTGCCGCGCACCGACAGCAGCCGGCTGCGCGACAGCCGCAGGATGTCGCTCGGCACCCCGAGCAGCAGGCCCTCGGGGATCGGGTGCAGGCCGTCGAGCCAGACGGCGGCCGTCGCCCCGGTCGGCGACGTCAGCGCGTCGCCGAGGCCGACGGCGACCGCCAGCTCCGCGGCGTGCGGGACACGGGCCAGGAACGCGTCGCCGCCCTCGTCGACGGCGGGCAGACCGGCGAACGGCGTCGTGTGCAGCTTGCCGCCGAGCCTGGGTGCGGCTTCGCGCAGCTCGACCACGACGTCGACGTCCCGGCCGGCGTCGTACTCGGCAAGCGCGAGCGCGGTGCTGAGACCGGTGATGCCGCCGCCGACGACGAGGACGCGCCTCACCGGATGCCGACGACGCGGGCGGCGAGGGCGCCGATGACGTCCGGATCGGCGTTCATCGAGCGGGTGCGACGCAGCTCCAGACCGCGTTCGGCGGCGCGCCCACGGGCCTCGATGTCGAGGTCGTAGAGCACCTCGAGGTGGTCGGCGACGAAGCCGCAGGGGCACACGAGGATGCCCTGGACGTCTCCGCTCGCCGCGAGGTCGTCGACGACGGTGAGGATGTCGGGGCCGATCCACGGCTCGGGCGTGCGACCGGCCGACTGCCAGCCGACCATCCACCGGTTCGGCGCCAGGTCGGCGGCGTCGGCCACCGCGAGGGCAGTCGACTCCAGCTCGGTCGGGTAGGGATCCCCGGTGGCGAGGATCCGCTCGGGCAGCGAGTGGGCACTGAACACGACCCGCGTGGCGTCGGGCATGTCGGCGAGCTCGGTCTGGACGGCGCGGGCCAGGAAGCGCACGTAGGCGGGCTCGACGGCCCAGCTCTCGATGCCGGTGAACGCGACCCCGGCGGCGCCGGCGGCGGTGGCGGCACGTCCGAGGTACTCGCCGATCGACAGGCTCGACCAGTGCGGGGCGAGCACCAACCCCACGATCCGCTCGACCCCGGCGGCGACGAGCGCCGCCACGCCGGCCTCGACCTTCGGTGCGGCGTGCTTCAGCCCGAGCTCGACGACGAAGCCACCGGGCGCCATCCCGTCGAGCGCCGCCTGCAGCGCACCGCGCTGGGCCTCGGTCCGTGCGGCCAAGGGCGATGTCCCCCCGATGGCGTCGTAGCGCCTGGTCAGGTCGGCGAGCTGCTCGGGCGTCGGTGGGCGACCCCGCCGGACATCGGTGTAGTACGCCTCGATCTGCTCCGGCCGCAGTGGCGTCCCGTACGCCATCAGCACGACGCCGGTCGTCATGCCGAGGTCGGGTCGTGGACGAGGTCGACGACCGCGGCGAGGACGCCAGGATCCGACGTCGGCTGGACGCCGTGACCGAGGTTGAAGACGTGGCCGGGATGGCCGGAGTTGTCGGCCAGGACCGCCCGCGCGCCGGCCAGCGCCACGTCGGCACCGGCCAGGACGAGGGACGGGTCCAGGTTGCCCTGCACGACGATGTCGGCACCGAGCCGCCGACGGGCCGAGGCGATCGACGTGCGCCAGTCGAGGCCGACGATGCGTGGGCCGGCGGTCGTCATCGCCTCGAGCAGGTGGTCGCACCCGATGCCGAAGTGGATCCCCGGCGCGTCGGGGTGACGGGCGGCCAGGTCGGCGAACACGCGCCGCGAATGGGGCAGCACGAAGCGCTCGTAGTCCGGGCGGGACAGGGCCCCGGCCCAGGAGTCGAAGAGCTGGAACGCACCGGCGCCCGCCGTGAGCTGGACGTCGATGAACGTGACGGCCATCTCGGCCAACCGGTCCATGACGTCGTGCCACAGCACCTCGTCGGTGTGCATCAGGGCCTTCGTGTGCTCGTACGTGCGGCTCGGCCGGCCCTCGATGAGGTAGCTGGCCACCGTGAACGGTGCGCCGGCGAACGCCAGGACCGGCACGTCTCCGCCCAGCTCGCTCGCGACCGCGGCGACCGTCTCGGCGACGTACGGGATGTCCTCGGGCCGCAGTGGTCGGAGCCGTTCGAGGTCGGCCCGCCCGCGCAGTGGATCGGCGGCCACCGGTCCCGTGCCCGGAGCGACGTCGATGCCGAAACCGACCGCGTGCGGCGGGACGACGATGTCGCTGTACAGGACGGCGGCGTCGACGCCGTAGCGGCGGACCGGCTGCAACGTGATCTCCGCCGCCAGGTCGGGCACCTTGATGGCGTCGAGGATCGACCCCTCACCGCGGACCCGGCGGTACTCGGGGAGGCTGCGACCGGCCTGACGCATGAACCAGACGGGGGTGTGCGGACCGATCTGGCCGTTCGCCGCGGCCATGAACGGCGACGTGGGCGGCGAGGTGATCGTGGTGCCCATGGCGCGGCCGAGGGTACCCGTCCTCCCGATACAGTTACACGACCACTTTTCAGCCTCCTGCGGGAGGCGATCAGGCCCAGGCGGGCAACACGGGCACCCTTCGGACGGCACCACACATCGCATGACGCAGCAGCACCCCGAACTTGCCGACGAGCAGGCCTACGTCGACCACGCGTACGACTGCCTCGAACGCACGAAGGCCTCGGCCTGGCGTCTCCGGAACCTGACCGAGGCCGACCTCGGCGGGACGTTCCAGGCCCGGTTCGAGCGCAACGCGTTCGACGAGGCCCTGGTCAAGCGCCTCACCGACCTCGACCTCGGCGACGCCGCGCTCGTGTTCGGCCGGATCGACCGGTACGCCGAGAGCCCGGCGAACACCGAGAGCTTCCACATCGGCCGCCTGGCCGTGGCCGACGAGCAGTCCGACCCGATCGTCGTCGATTGGCGGGCGCCCGTCGCCGAGCCGTTCTACCGCGCCACCGGCCGGGACCCGATGGGTCTGGTCCGGCGACGCCACTTCGCCGTGGAAGGACGCCACGTCCTGAGCATCGAGGACGAGCTGTTCGGCGGTGGCCACCTGGGCGTCGGTCACGACGACGGACTCGTCGACCAGCAACCGGTGCTGCGCGGCTACTCGACCCTCCTCGCCGCGCTCGAGCGGGGCCGCACCGGCACGCTCGGCGACATCGTCGCCACCATCCAGGCCGAGCAGGACGAGATCATCCGCTCGCCCCAGGCCGGCGTGCTCGTCGTGCAGGGCGGTCCGGGGACCGGCAAGACGGTCGTCGCGCTGCACCGGGCGGCCTACCTGCTCTACACCCACCGCTTCCCGCTGGAGGACCAGGGCGTCTTGGTGATCGGTCCGAACCGGGTGTTCCTGCGCTACATCGAACGCGTCCTGCCGTCCCTCGGCGAAGCCGGTGTCGAGCAGGTCGTGCTCGCCGACCTCGTCCCCGACGTCCGGTGGGCCCGGGCGGGCGAGCCCGGCGACAGCGATCTCGCCGCCCGGGTCAAGGGCGACGCCAGGATGTCCGCCGTCATCGACCAGGCGGTCCGCGATCGCGAGCGCCCGCTGCGGGAGGACCTGCGCGTCCCCTTCCGGACCGGCTTCGTGCGGCTGACGGCCGGCGAGTCGTCACGGATCGTCCGGGCGGCCCGGCGCCGCTACCGCCGCCACAACGGTGGTCGACGGTTCGTCGAGGCCGAGGTCTTCGCGGCGATGGCTGCCACGTGGCGCGGTGCGGACCCGGTGACCACCGCCCAGGTGCGCGACGTCGTGCGCCAGCTGCCCGAGGTGCGCGTCGCGCTGGAGCGCATGTGGCCGGTGCTCACGCCGGCCCAGCTGCTGCACGACCTGTTCGGCGCTCCGGCGCTCCTGCGGCTGGCCGGAGCAGGTGTCCTGACCGACGAGGAGATCGGCGCCCTGTACCGCCCCCGGTCGGAGCACATCTCCGACGTCCGCTGGACGCCGGCCGATGTGGCCCTGCTCGACGACGCCCGCGACGTGCTCGGACCGCGGGTCGGCAAGGGTGGCAAGTCCGACGACGCCGACGAGATCCGCACGTTCGGCCACATCGTCATCGACGAGGTGCAGGACCTCACGCCGATGCAGCTCAAGATGGCCGCTCGTCGGTCGTTGAACGGCTCGCTGACCGTCGTCGGCGACCTCGCCCAGGCCACCGGCGCGCTGGCTCCGGACGCTTGGTCGGACGTCCTGGCCCACCTGCCGGCGCGCAAGCCGGCACGGGTGGTCGGCCTGTCCGTCGGCTACCGCATCCCGGCCCAGATCATGGAGGTCGCCGACCGGGTCATGCGAGCGGCGACGCCCCAGCTGCGTCCGCCCCGCGCCGTCCGCATCGGCGACGCCCCGCCGACGGTCGTCCGGTCCGGTGCCGGCGAGCTGGCCGGCACCGTCGCCGAGGCCACGGCGAAGATGACAGCCGATCTGACGACCGGCAACGTCGCGGTCGTCGTCCCCGACGGTCTCGTCGAGGAGATCTCCGGCGCCCTCACCGCGGCCGGCATCGATCACGGTCGCGCCACCCGTACCGGCCTCGACGACCCGGTGACGGTCGTGCCGGTGAGCGTCATCAAGGGCCTCGAGCTCGACGGCGTCGTCGTCGTCGAGCCGTCACGGATCGTCAGCGACGAGGTCCAGGGTCTGCGGGCGCTCTATGTCGCCCTGACCCGTCCGACGCAGCGCCTGACGATCGTGCACGCGGCCGATCTCCCGGCGGCCCTGCATCCCTGAGCGGTCATTGCAGGCCGGCGAGGAACGCGTCGAGCACCGCCGCGCCGCGCACCGGGTCCTCCAACATCCACCAGTGGCCGCGTCCTTCGAGGACACCCACGGACGCACCGAACCGTTCGGCGCTGCGGCGGCCCATCTCCGTGCCGCCGACGTATGGGTCGTCGGTGGCGATGACGGCGAGTCCCGGCCGACGCGGCGCGCGCTCCAGCTCGTCGCCCCAGGCGATCATGGCGTCGGGTTCGGCTGACCGGTACAGGGCCAGGATGCATCGACCCATGTCGGCGCCGGCGGCTGCGGCGCACGATCGGGCGGCATCCTCGGTCATCCCGAGGGCTCGGTAGGCGGCGATCCGGTCGTCGACCGGCGCGCCCATCATCGCGTCGACCAGGGCCTCGCCGGCGCCCGGCGTGCGCCAGGCCTGGGCCATGTCGTGCCACACGTAGCTCGGGTCGACCAGGGCGGTGACGTCGGACGTCCACGATCGGATGAGGTCGGGTCGGGTGGCGGCGACGCGCAGGACGTGCCCGCCTCCCCAGTCGTGTCCGACCAGGTCGACCGGGCTGTCCATCGTCTCCAACTCGGCGACCAGCCAGCCGAGGTACCCGTCGGCGGTGGCGGGGAAGCCGACCGGGACGGGGGCGCCGAACCCGGGCGGGGACAGCGCGACGACGTCGTCGCGCCCGAGCTCGGCCCGCAACGGGTCCCAGATCGCCGCCGTCTCGGGGTTGCCGTGCACGAGGACGATGGTCACCCGCCAACCCTCGCGCATCAGGGCAGGGGCGGTGACCCTCAGGACCCGTAGGCGGCGATGAGGACGGTCAGGTTCTTTGCCGCCTTGTCGGCGTCGGCCGGACGGCGACGCTCGACCGACCGGCGGATCAGGTCGATCACCGTGTCGAAGCCGCTGATGAGCTCGGGGCGCTCCGTGTCGATCGCCGGGCGGATGAGCGCCCAGAGCGCCTCGATGCGGACCAACGCGTCCTCCTGGCCGTCGCCGTCCACGACGAGGGCACTGAGCCGGCCGGTCTCTCCGCTCAGCTGGGCGAGCAGTTCGGCGGTGGTGCCGCTCGGGGCGAACACGGTCGTCGGTACGACGTCGTCGGCCGGCACGGTGGTGGCCGCCGAGTTGATCGTCGTCGTCGAGCAGGCCGCGGACGTGACGACGACCAGGCTGGCGAGCAGCGGGGTGGCGAGTCGACGGGCGATCGGGCGCATCGCCCGAGCGGTCACGCGGTGACCAGGATGCGGGCGCTGGCGTACGCCCCGACGCCGACGTGGCGACCGTCGATCTCGACCGTCAACGTGCCGTCAGGGCTGGCTGCGGTGATCGTGCCGGCGTGCCCGGGCTGCAACGAGCTGGCCTCGAGGTACTCGAGGAGACCGGGTGTGAACTCGAGCTCCTCCGGGATGCGGCGGACCGTGAACTGGTCGCCGACGCCGATCGCCGACAGCGGACGGGCGTCGGGATCGATGTATTTGGACCCCGGGATCGGGTTGCCGTGCGGGCACGTCGTCGGGCTGCCGAGCAGGCGATCCATCGCCGTCTCGACGGCCTCGCTCATCACGTGCTCCCACTTGCCGGCCTCGTGGTGGGCGTCGGCCCACGACAGGCCCAGGATGTCGGTGAGGAAGCGCTCGGCGAGGCGGTGACGGCGCACGATCTTGGTCGCCAGCACCTGCCCGTCGGTCGTCAGCGTGATGCCGGTGCCGGTGTCGATGAGGCCCTCGGTCTGGAGGCGCCGGATCATCTCGCTGACCGCGGGCCGGCTGACGTTGAGGCGTTCCGCGATGCGCGCTTGGATGATGTCGACGTCATCCTCCGCGAGCTCGAAGATGCACTCGCAGTACTCCTCGAAGGCCGGGTGGTGTTCTCCTACGACAGCCATGGAAGCCACCCTACTGTGGAGGTGTGACAGCCCGTCCCGATGTCGCGAAGTCGCGCGTGATCATCATCGGCGCCGGGTTCGGCGGGCTGGCCGTGGCGCGCGGGCTGGAGGGCGCGGACGTCGACGTGCTGGTGATCGATGTCAACAACTTCCACACGTTCCAGCCGCTCCTGTACCAGGTGGCCACGGCCGGGCTCGACGGCGAGAACATCTCGTACGCGGTGCGCGGCATCCTGCGTCCGCGGCGTCGATGGGCGCGGAGTGCCTCGCCGACCCGCGCCCGCTTCCGCATGGCCCGCGTCGTCGGCGTCGACCTGGCCGGTCGGTCCGTCGAGCTCGACACCGGTGAGTCCGTTGGCTACGACGTCCTGGTGATCGGCACTGGTGCTGTCGCCCACGACTACGGGACGCCCGGCGTCCACGAGCACGCGTTCGCGCTCAAGCACGTCGACGACGCACTGCGGCTGCGGGCCCACGTGCTCGACACGTTCGAGCGGGCCGCCGAGGACCCTGCCGCGCTCGGTGCCGGCGTCATCGATGTCGTGGTGTGCGGCGGGGGCGCGACCGGCGTGGAGATGGCCGGTGGCCTCCACGAGCTGTACCACAAGGTCTTGGCCAAGGACTTCCCCGACCTCCCGGTCGACCGGGCCCGCATCGTCGTCGTCGAGATGGCCGACCGGCTGCTCACCCCGTTCACGCCGGCGTCGTCGGCCCGCGCCAAGCGCACGCTCGAGCGACGGGGCGTCGAGGTGCGCCTCGGTGTCGGCGTCGCGGCCGTGGAACCTGACCGCGTCGTCCTGAGCGATGGATCGTCGATCGCCGCCGGCACCGTGGTCTGGGCGACCGGTGTCACCGCCGAGCCGTTGGCCGGCGCGATCGGGACGCCGACGGGGCGCGGTGGCCGCCTCGCGGTCGAGCCCGACATGACGCTGCCGGGGCACCCGGAGGTCTTCGCGGTCGGGGACGTCGCCGCTGCGTCCGGGACCGGCGACGTGCCGCTCCCGCAGGTCGCCCAGCCGGCGATCCAGGGTGGTCGTCACGTCGCCGACCAGATCCGCCGGCGGCTGGCCGGGCTGCCGTCCGAGCCGTTCCGCTACCACGACAAGGGGCAGATGGCGACGATCGGCCGTCGCGACGCGGTCACCGAGCTGGCCAACGGCTGGCGCTTCGGCGGCACGATCGGATGGCTGAGCTGGCTCGGGCTGCACCTCGTGTACCTGATGGGGTTCCGCAACCGGATCGTCGTGCTGGTCAACTGGACGTGGAGCTACCTCACCTACGACCGGGCCAGCCGCGTGCTGCGCGAGGGCGAGCGACGCCGAGCCGAGGCCGCGGCAAACCGTGGTGCGATCGGCGACGCCGACGGCCAGACTGGGGAGATGGCCGGCACGCGCTGACACGCCCACTCGTCTCGCCCCTCCCGACTGGAGCTCCCGTGCCTGCCGCCGCCCCTCTCCGTGCCCGCGATCTGACCGTGGTCCGTGGCCCGTCCACCGTCCTCGATGCCGTCGACCTCGTCGTCGCGCCGGGCCGGCGCGTCGGCGTCGTCGGCCCCAACGGCGTCGGCAAGACGACCCTCCTGCGAGCGCTGGCCGGCCGGGTGTCGCTGGAGCGTGGCCGTGTCGAGCTGACGCCGCCGACCGCCACCGTCGGCTACCTGCCCCAGGAACCGTCCCGCTCCGGGGAGTCGGTCGCCTCCGCGCTCGCCCGGCGCACCGGTGTGACCGCCGCCAGCGACGAGATGGAGGCGGCGACCGCCGGGCTCGCCGCCGGTGACGTCGGGTCCGACGACCGCTACGCCGTCGCGCTGGAGCGGTGGATGGCGCTCGGCGGGGCCGATCTCGACGCCCGCGTCGGGCAGGTGTGGAACGACCTCGGCCTCCCGTCGCGCCTGCTCGACCAGCCGACGGCGTCGCTGTCAGGCGGCGAGGCGGCCCGCGCCGGTCTCGCCGCGCTGCTGCTCGCCCGCTTCGACGTGTTCCTGCTCGACGAGCCGACCAACGACCTGGACCTGGCCGGGCTGGACCGGTTGGAGCGGTGGATCACCGACCTGGCCGCCGGCGTGGTGCTCGTGAGCCACGACCGCACGTTCCTCGCCCGCACCGTCACCGACGTTCTCGAGCTCGACGAGTTCACCCACCGGGCCAGCCACTACGGCGGCGGGTGGCAGGCCTACCTCGCCGAGCGCGAAGCAGCCCGCCAGGCGGCGTGGGAGCGCTTCGGCGAGTACGACGCGAAGCGGCGATCGCTGGCCGGGCGGGCCCAGCGCGAGCGGGAGTGGGCGACCCAGGGTGTCTCGAAGGCCAAGAAGTCGGGGGAGCGCGACAAGTTCATCCGCCACTTCAAGGTCAACCAGACCGAGCAGCTGGCGGGGCGGGCCGCCCGCACCGAGCGGGCGATCGAGCGACTCGACGCCGTCGACAAGCCACGCCAGCCGTGGCAGCTCGCGTTGACCGTGGCGTCGCCGGGGCGCAGCGGTGACGTCGTCGCCCGCCTCGACGGCGTCGTCGTGGAGCGCGGTTCGTTCACGCTCGGTCCCGTCGACCTGACGATCGCGGCCGGCGATCGCGTCGCGCTCGTCGGCGCCAACGGGTCGGGCAAGACGACGCTGCTCGACACCGTCCTCGGTCGGATCGTGCCGACCGCGGGGCGGGTGACCGTCGGGCCGAGCGTCGTCGTCGGCGAGGTCGAACAGGCCCGCAACCGGCTGACCGGGCCGGGGGAGATGCTGCGGACGTTCCAGGACGCGACCGGCATGGACGCCGCCGACGCTCGCACGCTGCTGGCCAAGTTCGGACTCGTCGCCGACCACGTCACGCGACCTGGCGCGACGCTGTCGCCGGGCGAGCGCACCCGCGCCTCGCTGGCGCTCCTGATGGCGAACGGGGCCAACGTGCTCGTCCTGGACGAGCCGACGAACCACCTCGACCTCCCGGCCATCGAGCAGCTCGAATCCGCGCTCGACGGCTTCGGCGGCACCGTGCTCCTCGTGACCCACGACCGCTCCCTGCTGGAACGGGTCCACCTCACCCGGCGCATCGAGCTCGTCGCCGGCCGCATCGTCAGCGACGAGGCGTCCTGATCGTCCCGGTTTTGGACCGCTCCAGCCGCGCCTGGCGCGAGTTCAACTCCGGAGAATCCCGCCGGCCGGGTCGCCCGGGCACGCCGGGCCGCCGGTGCAGGCCGGGTCCGCCAGCTCCGAGCAGCCGTCGAGCTGGTCGTGGAGGTGTTGGCGGATGCGCTCGAAGACCGCGGTGACCGTGGCCCGCTCCTCGTCGTCCATGAGGTCGAGGAAGTGCTCGCGCACCGCCGCAGCGGCGATCGGAACGGTGGCTTCGAGTGCGGCCAGGCCCTCGTCGGTGAGGACGGCATCGAGGCCCCGGCCGTCGCCGCCGCAGGCCCGCCGCTCGACCCAACCGGCGCTCTCGAGCTTGCCGACGGCGTGCGACAGACGGCTCGGCGACGACAGCGTGGCCGCGGCCAGGTCGCCCATGCGCATCCGCCGCGCCGGCGCCTCGGAGAGCACGACGAGGATGCCGTAGTAGCCGGCTGGCACGACCGCCGACATCTGCACGTCGCGCTCGACGCGATGGCGCAGGAGCTGCGAGCCATCGATGAACGCGCGCCACGTCCGCGCCTCGTCGCCGTCGAGCAGTGGGCCCCGCGCCATGTGGTTCATCGTAGCGGGTTGTTCAACGTTGAAAGAGGTGGCAGACTTCTTCAACGTTGAACGAAACGCCGGCACCCGGCCGACGCGCCAGCACAGGGAGCCTCCCCATGACCACATCGCTGAAGATCATCGTCTCGACCACCCGCCCCGGGCGCGCTGCGGACAAGGTGCTGCCGTGGCTCGTCGACCGCTTCGAGGCCGACGACCGCTTCGACGTCGAGGTCCTCGACCTGCGGGACTGGAAGCTGCCGCTGTTCGCCGAGACCTACGAGACCATCGGTGACCGCAACGATCCGACGTACTCCGATCCGATCGTGCGGGCGTGGAACCGCAAGATGTCCGAGGGCGACGCATTCGTCATCGTCACCGCCGAGTACAACCACTCGGTGCCCGGTGAGCTGAAGAACGCCCTCGACAGCGTGTTCGTCAGCTTCGCCTTCCGCAACAAGCCGATCGCGTTCGTCGGGTACAGCGGCGGGCCGATCGCCGCCGCCCGCGCCGTCGAGCACCTCGCCCACATCATGATCGAGGCCGAGGCCGCCGCCTTGCGCAACACGGTCCTCATCGGCGGCGTCGGCCAGGCGTTCGACGACCAGGACGAGCCGACCAACCCGATGACCGAGGCGGCGCTGCGGGTCATGAAGGACGACCTGGCGTGGTGGTCCGACGCCCTTGCTGCGGCCCGCGCCGAGGGCGAGCTGCCGCCCGGCAACGCTCGCCTGATGCAGGAGCTCGCCGCGCTCACGGCCTGACGGCCGCCCGGTCCGCCGGGCCATGATGGCGGCGTGACGATCATCGACACGCTCCGTTCGGTGCTCCACTTCCGGCGCATCGAGCTCGATCCGGTGGCCCGTCGACTGCGGGCGGCCGCCTCGGTCGGTGACCTCCGACGCATCGCGCGACGGCGCCTGCCGCGCGGCGTGTTCGACTACATCGACGGCGGCGCCGAGGACGAGCGGACGCTGCGCAACAACGTCGATGCGTTCGCCCGCATCGAGTTCCGACCCCGCGTGCTGCGCTCGGTCGGGACGGTCGATCCGTCGACGACCCTCCTCGGCCGTGCGCTGCCGTACCCGTTGGTGCTGGCGCCCACCGGGTTCACCCGCGTCGCCGATCCGCAGGGCGAGCTGGCCGTGGCTCGCGCCGCTGACCGGGCCGGGCTGCCGTACACGTTGTCGACGATGGCGACCCGCTCGATCGAGGAGGTCGCGGCGGTGAGCAGCGGGCGGCGCTGGTTCCAGGTCTATGCGTGGCGTGATCGCGGGATCGTCAAGGAGATGGTCGACCGCGCCCGCGACGCGGGGTACGAGGCGCTCATGCTCACCGTCGACACCGCCGTGCTCGGGCGGCGCGAGCGCGACGTGCGGCGCGGTTTCGAGCTCCCCCCGAAGCTCGGCCTCGGCACGCTGCTCGACGGCGCCGTCCACCCCGGCTGGACGTGGGCGTTCGCGCGGTCGGAGCCGATCCTGTTCGCCAACGTGGCCGGCCGCTCGGACACTGGCGGCGACGGCTCGGATCCCGTGACACTGTCGACGTACATCAACAGCCAGTTCGACCCGGACCTGTCGTGGGCCGACGTCGACTGGTTCCGGTCGGTGTGGGACGGCCCGATCGTCGTGAAGGGCATCCAGTCGGTGGCCGACGCCGTCCTGGCGGCCGAGCGTGGTGTCGACGCCATCGCCTTGTCGAACCACGGCGGCCGCCAGCTCGACTCGGCGCCGGCGCCGATCGAGCTCGTCGGGCCGGTAGCCGACGCCGTCGCCGGGCGCAGCGAGATCATCTGCGACGGTGGGGTGCGCCGCGGCAGCGACATCGTGAAGGCGGTCGCACTCGGCGCCACCGCCTGCATGGCCGGTCGCGCCTACCTGTACGCGCTCGGGGCCGCCGGGGAGCGCGGCGTCGACCAGGTGCTGACGATGCTCGACACCGATGTGCGCCGGACCATGGCGCTCCTCGGGGCTGCCGCGGTCGCCGACCTCACCCCTGACCTCGTCGTCACGCCAGGGCGGCGGTGACGAGCCGGGCGTAGTAGGCCCGGCCGGCGGGTCGGAGGTGGATGCCGTCGTCGTAGAAGCAGCTGCCCGGACAGGCGGCCGACTCCACGGCCCAGTCGACGACGACGACGTTCGGGTAGGTGTCCGGCAGCGCCCGCAGCGTGTCGTTGTTCGCCGCCACCCAACTCCGGTCGGCGCGAGTGGTCACGACGACGACCCGCGGTACGCCGGCCAGCTCGGCCATCATGCGGTCGAGGTCCGAGTGACCGATCGGACCGTTCGTGCCCAGGCCGACGACCACCGCGCTCCCGAGCCGCCCTGCCGCGTGCAGCCGGATGACCTGGTCGAGCCCGTTGATGAACGCCCGGGACTCGATGGCGTCGACGCAGAATCCGGCTGCGGCGAGGTTCCCGGACGCACCGAGCATCACCGAGTCGCCGATCGCGTAGCGCACGATCGGGGTGAGGCCGCAGGGGTCGACGCCGGCCGGTGGCAGCGGGAGCGCTGTCGGCGCCGGTGCCGCGGACGCAGGTCCTGCCGCGTCTGGTGGGGGCGGCTCGGGTGTGGGCGGCGCCGCCACTGGTGTCGGTCCGGTCGTCGACGTGCCGGGTAGCACGACGGGGACGTCGGCGGACGCGCCGAGCGTCGTGACCGTCACCGGCGCACCCGTCGTCGATGGCATTGTCGATGTCGATGCAACGGTCGCCGTCGCGCCCTCGAGGGTCGTCGTCGTGGCGAACGGGTCCCCCGTCGATCGCCGTCCCTCCTCCTGGGCCTCGGCGATGGCGTTCTGGCGCAGCGGCGCGGTGGCCAGCGCGGCGCCGGAGGCGACGACGGCGACCACGACGAGCGCGCCGACGGCGGCAACGGTTCGCCGAGCGCCGTCGCTGCCCGCCGACTGCCAGCGCCGCCACCAGACCCGGATCGTGCCGGTGCGGATCGGCATCTCGATCAGCCGGTACGACAGCTCGGTGACGACGACAGTCGCCGCCGTGGCGGCGACGAACTGGGGCACCGTCAGCGTGTTCCCGGCGACGCGCCGGACGCCCTGGTAGATCGGCCAGTGGTACAGGTACAGCCCGTAGCTCCTGGTGCCGATCCAGACGAGGACCGCGTTGCCGAGCACCCGTCCGGACAGGGAGCCGCGGTGGGCGACGGCGGCGATGACGACGATGGTGGCGATGCCGGTGGCGAGGAAACCGCCGCGGAAGAGCCAGCGATCGGCGCCGTCGGGCGTCACGACGCGGAGGGACCAGGCGAGCCCTGCCAGCGCGACGAGCCCGACGACGGCGGCGACGTCGAGCACCCGCCCACGACGGCGCATCGGTCCGCGCATCAGGGCCACCGGCCGCCACACCGTCGCCAGCGCGGCACCGATCAGCAACCCGCCGGCCCGCGTCGGCGTCGACAGGTAGAGGAAGTCGTTGATCGAGATGCACCGGTCGCGCACGTGCCAATAGGCGTCAGGCGTGACCGCGCACGTGCCGACCGGGCCGCGGTACACGAGCGCGGCGACGGCAGCGGAGATGGCGATGGCGGCGACGAGCAGACCCCAGCTGATGTCCTGCACCCGGTGGCTCCCGAGACGCAGGAGCACGATCATCACGAGCGGCCAGAGCACGTAGAACTGCTCCTCGACGGCGAGGCTCCAGAGGTGGCGGAGCGGCGCGAAGTCGCCCGACGAGGTGTAGCTCTGCCCGACCCAGATCTGGTACCAGTTCGAGACGTAGGTGATGCCGGCGACGATGTCGCCGCGCAACTGACCGAGCGCCTCCCGGCGCCAGATCGCGGTGTACACGGTGAGCAGCAGCAACATCGTGTAGAGCGCGGGCAGGAGACGCTTGGCGCGCCGGGCGTAGAAGCTCGTGAGCCGGATCCGGCCGGAGCGCTCGTGCTCGCCCATCAGCAGCAGCGTGATCAGGTAGCCGCTGATCACGAAGAACACCTCGACGCCGAGGAACCCGCCGGGCAACCAGGACGCGTGGGCGTGGTACACCATCACGGCGACGACGGCGAGCGCCCGCAGCCCGTCGAGCCCGGGCAGGTAGGGCACGCCGCTGATCGGCCGCGGCCCGCGCACGGTCGGCGCCGTCTCGGCGCGGGGCGCAGGTCCGGTCGTCACGCCCACGGGTTGCGCTCCTCGACGGTCAGCCGGCGACCAGCCGCTGCACGCCGTCGAACAGCGTGAGGACCAGCAGTTCGCCGTCCGGCCCGCTGCCGAACGCGGTCGGTGTCCCGTCGATGCGCACGGCGGTCGGGACGGTCACGTCGCCGGCGCCGATCAGGAACAGCGGGCCGCTGATGTCGGCGAACACGTAGGCGCCGACGAGACCGGGGATCGCCGTCCCGCGATAGACGCAGCCGCCGATGACCGCCGGACCGACCTCGTCGTGGCGATAGGCGTGCACCGGCGGCACGGCGTCGTCGCGGGCACCGGCGGTCCGGACGAACGTGCCCTCGATCTGGTACCACCCGAAGTTGAGTCCACCGGCGCCGGCCGGGATCCGGTCGACCTCCTCCATCGTGTGGTTGCCGACGTCGCCGAGCCAGATGTCGCCGGTCGGCGCGTCGAGGCACAGCCCCCACGGGTTGCGCAGGCCCTTCGCCCAGATCTCCGGTCGCGTGTCGGCCTGGCCGACGAACGGGTTGTCCGGCGGGACGTCGTAGCCCGGCCCGTCGGCCCTCGGCACGATGCGGATGACGCCGCCGAGGATCGTGGTGTAGTCCTGCGCATCTCGTCCGTCGCTGGCCCCACCGTCGCCCAGGGCGACGAACAACGCACCGTCGGGTGTGAAGACCATGCCGCCGCCCTTGTGCCCGAGGCCGGGCTGGTCCTCGAACAGCACCTCGCGCTCGGTCGCCCGGTCGGGCGCGCCGGTGGCGTCGAGCCCATACGACACGACGTGGGAGTCGATGTCGGCATCGGTGTAGGAGAGGTACAGGCGCCCGTCGACCGTGCCGAAGGCGATGCCCAGCAAACCCCGTTCCGAGCCGTTCTCCCACGGTGAGACGACGTCGGTCAGGTCGAGGACCAGCGTTGGTTCGGTCGCCCCGGCCGCCAGCCGCCAGACCTCGCCGGTCTGGGAGGTGAAGAACGTGCTGCCGTCGGCCGGGTGCGACGCCATCGCCGTGAGCAACGGCAGGTCGACGACCGGTTCGAACGCCAACGCCACCTCCCGCAGCTGATCGGCGGGCGGCGGCGCGACCGGCTGGACGGTCGCCGTCGTGCTCTGGACGGTCGCCGTCGTGCTCTGGACGGTCGTCGCCGTCGGGCCGGGAAGGCTCGTCGCCGGGCTCGTCGCCGGGCTCGTCGCCGGTGGCGGCATCGAACCGACCGTGCCCGGGGCCGGCACGGTCGACCCGGACGACGACGTCGTCCGGTCGGCCCCCGCCGTCGTCGCGGTGGTGGCGCCGTCGTCGCGGTCGCAGGCCACGATCGTCGCCGCGATCACGAGCGCGGCCGCGGTTCGCAGCGGTCGTTTGACGTCGTTCGGCATCCCAACCTCACCAGGCGCGCCACCCGGTCGCGCTCTTGCGACTGTATGTCGGGCCGTCTACATTCTTCCGGCACCGGGGGGGCGTAGCTCAGCTGGGAGAGCACGACTTGTCGCGACGAAGGTTCGAATCCTTCCCCCTCCACCACGAGCGCCCGGCGGGATCGTCAGGACGCCGCTCGTTCGGCAGCCAGCTCGTCGAGCACCGACACGATCGCCTCGCCGACGATGCCGAGCTCGTCCGCGGTCAGCGACGCCAGTGACACCCGGACGTCCCAGCTCTCGGAGTCGAAGATCTGCCCGGGCAGCACGACGACCCCGCGCTCGCGGGCGAGGCGCAGCGGAACCTCCTCGGGTCGCACATCGGTTGTGAGCCACATGGCGAACTCGCCGCCGTGGCGCACCGTCGCCACCTGCAACAGATCGATCAAGGCGTAGTACATGCTGTCCTGCCCGCCGGGTGAGCGGATGCCGAGCGGGCCGAGCAGTGCGTCGAGGCGACGGCCCAGCTCGGAGCGGGTGCCCTCGACGTACGGCTTGCCGTCGGGCAGCAGGTAGGCCAGCGCGAAGAACCCCATCTGCACCTGGTCGGGCGTCGCCAGACCGGCGATGTTGTGGAGCGCCACCTCGCGGCTGTCGGCGACGAGGCGGGAGATGAACGGCAGCTGTGACACGTCCGATGTGATCGAGCGGTAGCGCTCGGACTGGATGCGCTGCATCTCCGGCCCCTGGGCGGCCAGGAGCTCGTCGAGCACGTTGTCGGCACTCAGCGCGATGAAACCGAGGCGCGAACCGGTGGCTCCGAAGTTCTTGGAGAACGAGTGCAGCAGGATGACGTTGCGGGGCAGTTCGGCGAACGTCGAACGGAACCCGTCGACGAACGTGGCGTAGACGGTGTCGGCGACGATCACGAGGTCCGGTCGCTTCTCGAGCACGAGGTCGCGGAGCTCGACGAGCTTCTCGGGCCGGATCGCCCGGCTGTCGGGGTTGCCGGGGTTGACGAGGAAGAAGACCTTGATCGCCGGGTCGAGGAGCTGTTCCAGGAACTCGTCACCGAAGCGGTACGGCGCGTTGTGGGCCGATCGCAGCTCGGCGACCTCGAAGCCGAAGTCCTCGAGCACCGGGATCTGGAGGTACGGGGTGAAGATCGGCGTGGTGATCGCCAACTTGTCGCCGGGCGCGACGATGTGGTTCTCCTGCAGCGTCCGGAACACGTACGCCATCGCCGCGGCGCCCCCCTCGGTGCCGAACACGTGGATCCGGCCGGCCGCAGCTGGCGGCGAGTCGGTGACAGTCGTGATGTAGCGCTCCACGACCCGCTCCAGGTGGGTGAGCATCCGGGTGGGCGACGGATACCCCGCGCCGAGCACCGCCTTCGTGAGCTCGTGGACCCACGGATCGGGCTCGAAGCCGAGCTCGTCGATGCCGTAGGCGACCGCCAAGGAGAGGAACTGCGCGCCCATCGACGAGTCACCCGCGAGCGCTGCGGCGAGTCGCTCGGCGATGCCGTCCTGCGGGGGCGACTGCCCCCACAGCAGCGACGAGCTGGCGGCGACGGCCTCCTCGACGGCGAACGCGCCGAGGCGGAAGTGGCCGGCGCGCGGGACCGTGGCCAGCCAGTTCGGCTGGCCCCGCCCGGCGTCGAGCAGCGGCTGCTCGCTCTCGCGCGCCGCGGCCGCGATGGCTGACTGCAGCTCGAACGTGACCGGGATCTCCGCCGGAGTGGAGCCCAGCGGCTCATCGTCGCGTGCCGCGCCGTCCGGATCAGGCATGATCGTCGGCCGCCTCGTGGTCGCGGTGCGGCACGACCATGTCCCAGGTCATCGTGATCCAGTCCCAGAGCCCCGCGTCGGGCATGTAGGCGCGGGCGACGGCGATGCCGATCTCGGCCAGCGCCGTCGAGTCCGGGAACACGAGGTACATCGGATGGTGCTCGGGTTGGAACTTCTGCTTGAACGCGAACAGCGACTGGAACCCGTAGTACGGCTCCAACGTCGTGCCGAGGAAGTCGAGCAGCCGCTGCAGCACCTGCTGGTCGCTGTTCCCGCCGAGCTCGTCGGGCGCCTTGGCCAGCGGGGCCGCGGACAGGCTGAGGAAGCCGTAGCCCTCCTCCTTGAAGCGAAGCGCCGAGGCACCGATCATGAACTCCATCACCGGCCGGAAGCCATGGTCGCGTCGGCGCATCAGGTCGAGCGTCCAGCCGACGACCTGGCCGCCCTCGCCGACCGGCATCCACGACGTGAAACCCTCGATCGTCTGATCGGCATCGACGGCGAGGTGGAGGCGCACGTCGGGGTCGTCGGCCTCGCGCAGGGTGCCGAGCGTGAAGCCCATCTCGGGGAGTGCCTTGTCCGACACCCAGCCGCCGCTGATCGCCCGCAGCTGGTCGGTGACCACCGGCTTCGATTCGGCCCACGACGTCACCACGAGCTCGACGTCCTGCTTGCCGGCCCTGTTGATGGCGGTGCGGACGTCTTGCCACGCCTTGCCCTTGAACTCCAGGTGCTCGAGGCGCATCACGCTGTCCTCGGCCACCTCGACCGACTTCCAGCCGATCCGCGGCGCGATGTCCGCCGACGCCTGCCCGGCGGCGAACAGGCACGGGATCCAGCCACGCTCGAAGCAATAGCTGTCGAACGCGCGCAGCGCGGCCTCGCGCTGTTCGAGCGGTCCGACAGGATCGGCGAGGACCAGCGCGACGGATCCGACGACCTCGAAGCCGATCGCCGTGTTGCCGTCGTCGGCGAACCACACGGTGATGCCCTTCCAGGTGAGCATCCATTCGATGTTCGACGAGCCGTGCTGGCGCAGGAGGCCGCGCAGCCGGGTGTCCTGGTCGGGTTCGGGCCGCGGCCGGCGGCTCGAGTAGATCAGGCCGATGATCGTGATGAGGAGGGCGAGGCCCCACACCAGACCGATCGAGCGGACGAACACCTTCGCCGCCGTCGAGTCGGGGGTGATGTTGCCCGACGTGGTGAAGACCATGCGACTGACGAACTCGGCGATCATGTCCGCGGGTCGGGCCGGTGGGGTGAAGTCGTCCTGCAGGATGGCGAAACCGATCGACGTGTACGCGAACAGACCGACCGCGACCCAGAACAGCCGGCGTCCGGCGTTGCGGAACGACCGGCGGTGCGAACGGGCCCCGAACGCCCGGAACGTGGCGAGGAGCAGGACCAGCTGACCCCCGGTGAGGACGAGGTCGGCCGTCCGCTCCGCGCTCGGCGGTGACGTGATGACCACGACGAACGCCAGGCCCATCAAGACCGTGGTGAACGCCCACGCGACGCGGCGACCGCGCCGGAGCCCGTCGGCGGCGGCGAGGAACAGCAGTGAGAACACGACCAGGCCGAGGCTCACCCCTCCCGGGTGCTCGGTGGCGGTCTGGGATCCGGCGAACGGGCCGCCGTTGCCGGGGAACACGCCCTCGACGAGCGACGAGATCGCCGACAGGGCCACGATGAGCCCCAGCAGCGCGCGCTGTGAGCGGCGGTCGAAGCGCACCCGGGGTCGCATCGGGAGGCGTCCGGCGAGGAAGGGTCCGGCCGCGATCCCGAGCAGGAGGGCGACGAAGTGCTCGACGTCCCACAGCAACCCGGAGTTCAGCAGCATGGCGCCGAGGTACGCGCCGAAGCCGATCCGGACCCGGGTCCGCCAGACCGGCTGCATCACGGCCGACAGCGCGCCGATGAGCGCGAAGCCGCCCGCCGAGATGCCGAGATCGAGCTGCCCGCCGAGCGTGACGGCCCACGTCCACCCACTGTCGACGAACATCCACAAGAACAGCGCGGTCAGCAGCGCGGCGAGGGCCTGGCCGCCAACGGCGACGACGAGCGCGCGCACGTTGCCCACCCGTCGCTCGTAGACGCTGCAGACGAAGACCAGCAGCAGGAGGATCGGGACGTACAGGGCGAGCTGCGGGGCGAAGAACATGCCGGTGACGAACGTCCACACGTGCCCGTCCCGCAGGGCTGGGAGCCCGTACGCGACGCTGTCGTAGAGGTCGCTGCCCTCGTCGACGTTGCGCCACAGCGCTCCGGTCGACAGCCCCGCGACGATCACCCCGAGCACGACGAGCGTCGTCGCCCAGTACCGCCGCAGCACGTCGACGACGAAGGCCGTCGTCCCGTGGCGGGCTGTGGCCGGCGGACCGCCGGGTTGCACATCGGGCACGTGGGTCGTGCTCGTCGCATCCTCGATGGTCATGGTCTTCCTCGGGCCTGGTTGCGGGACGGCCCGACGGTAACAGCGTGGAACCGAGCGGTCTGGTGTGACCCCGTCACCGTCACGACTCGTGGTTGCCGCAGGACTCCGAGACCCTCGTCTGGTCGCGATGCACCCGGCGGCGGCGCGGTGACTTGTAGCGTCACGCCCCCATGAGGCTGTCGCGAGCGTTGGCGATCCCGGCCGCGGTCGCCGTCCTCCTGACGATCGTCGGAGCCTGGGTCGACGGGTCGGAGTCGGCGTCGGCCCCGCCCGCGTCCGCGTCGGCACCCTCGTCGGTGCCGATCGCGCCGGCGTCGACAGGCACGGTGCCGGTGCCGACCGCACGACCGACGGCGACGTCGTGCGCCCAGGTCGTCCACATCGGTGACTCGACGTCGGTCGGGCTGATGAGCGAGGACTACATCGAGGATCCGGCGCTGCGCATCGACGCCCAGTACGCCCGGGTCGGCGTCACCGACTTCCGCAACGAGATCGCGGGGGCCCGGTCGATCGTCGAGCGCTACCACGGCGAGGAGAACGCCAGCGACGTCGCGACGCGCGAGAAGGCGTCCGGCTTCGAGGGGTGCTGGGTGCTGGCCCTCGGGACGACCGACGCCGCGAACATGGCCGCCGGCGGCGTGCCCGACGCTGCGGCGCGCATCGACCGCATGTTCGCGATCACCGGCGACGACCCGGTCCTGTGGGTGAACGTCAAGACGTTGGAGGCCGATCCGGACGACTGGGCCGATTCGCACATGGTCGCGTGGAACCAGGCCCTCGTCGACGCCCAGGCCCGCCACCCGACCCTGCGGGTCTACGACTGGGCAGCGGTCGTCCAGGACGCGTGGTTCCAGGACGACCACATCCACTACACCTCGGCCGGGAGCGTCGAGCGGGCTCGGATGATCGCCGACGCCCTCGTGACCGCCTACCCGTCCTGAGCGGCCGCGGCGGGGACCCGGATGCGCAGCGGCACGCTGTCGGTCTGGGCGCGGAGGGTCTGGATATCGGGACCCTGCGCGCCCAGACACCGGTGCGTGACGAGCACCGCGCACGCATCCGGCGACGGTCGAGCCGGTCGCCGCGAGCGTCGGGCCGGTCGGTCTACGGTCTCCTGGTCGGGACAGTTTCCGGCCTACCGCCCGGCAAGGAGACACACCTGCCATGAGCAAACTGCCCAGGATCATCGCGATCGTCCTCGTGGTGGCCGGCGTGGTCATGATCGGCGCCGGCGCGGCGACGTACTACCTGGTGCACCGCGAGCTCGCCGACGAGCACATCACCGTGTCCGACGACGCGCGGGCGTTCGCCGGCAAGGACGTCGCCGGGCCGTTCACCGCGTACAGCGAGGCGACCACGATCAAGGTCCACGCCAGCGAGATCGCCGACGGCAAGACGTACGCCCAACTCGACCGCGACGATCCCCGCCGCGACCAGGTCATGACGGCTTCGTTCCTGCGGGCGTCGCTGTTCACGTCGGTCGTCGCGTTCGGAGTGGCGGCGCTCGTCGTCGGGCTCGGCGTGCTGTTCGTCGGCGTCGGCATCGCCCTCCTCGCGCTCGATGCCCGCATCGGGCGGGCGGCGCCGGACGCCGCCGAACCCCCACCCGTCGTGGCGGCCGCCTGACGCCGCCCGGCCGGGCCATCGTTCGACGGTGCGCGTGGTGGGAGCACGGAGCAGGTGAGGCGACTCGTCGCGGGGTGATCGTGACCGTCGCGGTGTCGGCGGCGCTCCTCGAGCAGTACGCGCCGATCCTGGCGCTCAGGCGCCAGGCCCGACGCCGTCGATCACGTGCTCGGGCGCGACGACGTGGTCCTGCGCGACGGCGGCGGCGCCGAGGTGGTGCGGGCGCCGAGGGTCGAGGATCTCGCGGAAGCCGATGCCGACTGGGCGGTCGATCTGCCTGGCTGCGGCGATCGGTCTCGGGATCCGCGACGGGATGAAGGAGAGCCGTCGGATCCTGCGCGGCCAGCGCCTCCGGACCGCCGGCGTGCTCCTGATGTGCGCCGTGTTGGCCGGCGCCAGTGGGGCCATCGGCGTGCTGATCCTGCTGTTCACGGATCTCGGCTTCACCGTCGCCGGGGCGGCAACGACGGTCGCCGGCGTCGTTCTCGTGCCGTCCGTGGCACTCGTCCTCGTGAACTTCCACGACCAGGCGGCGGCGGACGATCCTCCCCACCCGTAGCTGGTCGCGGGTGACGCCGCCCCCGCCGAGCGGTAGTTTCGCGGTGTGGTGGCCGCCAGTCAGGGGGTCGCCTCGGGCATCGTGCAGGTGGCCGTGTTGTCCGTGGCGCCGACGCTGTGCCTGTGGCTCGCGCTCCACTCGCGACCGTTCTTCCGACTGATGGGCCGGGCGGTTCGAGCCGTGCAAGCCGCCGTCCACCCGCCGGTCACCCCCGCCGGCCCGCCGCTCGAGAAGATCGCCGCCGACATCCGCCGCATCGTCGCCGGGATCGAGGCGCTCCCGGCCCGCGTGCCGTTGGCCCGCCGGCACGGGGCGCTGCTGGCCTACGACGACGCGCTGGCCGCGGCGTGCCGGGCGCTGGGCATCGAGGACACGTTGACGTCGATGCCGATCGGGACGAGGCGCGACGCCGAACGCCTGCGGATCGAGTGCGAGCTGCAGTTCGAGGGCCTCGTGATCCACCCGCCGCGCGCCGCCTGACGGACCGGCGTCAGCCAGGCCGGCGCGCCGGCGCCGATCTGGGCGGCGACGGTGACAACACCTGTCACGGAGGCCGCCCAGGTTGGCGTCATGCCCTTCCGGTCAGGCCGCTGCGGCCGTCCCTGGACGACGCCTCGACCGCAGGGTCACGCCGCAGTGCGCAGGACGCTGAGCAGGTGCTCGTGGTCCAATGCGATGGCCCATCCGGTGTCGTCCCCGGCGATCGGCCACGACCACCCGGCGAGACGGTCGACGTGACTGACGCGGTGGAGATCGTCGCCGTATCGGACGACGTCACCCGGCTGCAACTCGTCGGCGTGGATCTCGATCATGGTTCCGCCCCTCCCGTTCCCCTTGTCGATGCGGCAGACCTGCCCTCTGATACGTCGGCGTCGGGTCGACGGTTCGCGATGGAGCACCACGGTTCCGAACGCACCTTGTCGACCGCACCTTGTCGACCGCACCTTGTCGAACGCGCCACCGTCGAACGCGCCACCGTCGAACGGTTCCGCCCCGCCGACGTCACTCTCAGTGTGACACCCCATCGGTACCCTGAGCTCATCGCTGATCACCAGGTGCTCGAGGCGTTCTCGCCCGCCGTCCGGGCGTGGTTCGGCGCGTCGTTCCCCGAGCCGACAGCCGCCCAGACCCAGGGCTGGCCGCCGATCACGGCCGGTCACCACACGCTCATCTGCGCGCCGACGGGCAGCGGCAAGACGCTCGCCGCGTTCCTGTCCGCCATCGACGGGCTCGTCACCCGGCCGCCGGCGGACGACCGCGCGTCGCGGACGCGCGTGCTCTACATCTCGCCGTTGCGGGCCCTCGCCTTCGACGTCGAGAAGAACCTGCGGGCGCCGCTCGCCGGCATCGGCCTGGCCGCCGACCGCCTGGAGGAGGCCGTGGTCATCCCCGAGGTGGCGATGCGCACCGGCGACACCCCGTCTCGCGACCGCCAACGCCTCGTGCGTCGCCCGCCGGACCTGCTGATCACGACGCCGGAGAGCCTCTACCTCATGCTCACGTCGTCGGCCGCCGAGACCCTCGTCGGCGTCGAGACCGTGATCGTCGACGAGATCCACGCGCTCGCCCCGACCAAACGGGGCGCCCACCTCGCGCTCTCGCTGGAGCGGCTGGAGGAGATCACGGCCCGTCCGCCCCAGCGCATCGGGCTCTCGGCGACGCAGCGCCCGCTCGAGGAGGTCGCCCGCTTCCTCGGCGGTTGGGCCGCGCCGGGTGAGCCCCGACCGGTGACGATCGTCGATGCCGGCATCCGCAAGCCGCTCGACATCGAGGTCGTGATCCCCGTCGAGGACATGGGCGACCTCGGCGGTGGGGCCGCCGCACCCGCCGTGGAGATGCCGTACGGCGGCCCGGCCCCGGCAGCCACATCGGCCCGCCGGGCCAGCATCTGGCCGAGCATCTACCCCCGCATCCTCGACCAGGTGCTGGCGCACCGCTCGACGATCATCTTCTGCAACGCCCGGCGCCAGGCCGAGCGCCTCGCCGCCAAGCTCAACGAGTTGGCCGAGGAGCGGGGCATCGGCGTCGATCCCGACACCGGGCTCCTGCGCGAGGAGCTGGTCAAGGCCCACCACGGATCGCTGGCCCGCGAGCAGCGCGTCGTCGTCGAGGACAAGCTCAAACGGGGCGACCTGCGGGCGATCGTCGCCACGAGCAGCCTCGAGCTCGGCATCGACATGGGTGCCGTCGACCTCGTCATCCAGGTCGAGTCGCCAGGCGCGGTCAGCCGTGGCCTGCAACGCATCGGACGGGCCGGCCACCAGGTCGGCGAACCGAGCCAGGGCTCGATCTACCCGAAGCACCGCGGCGATCTGCTCGAGACGGCGGTCGTGGTGCGGCGGATGATCGACGGCCAGATCGAGTCGACGCGATACCTGCGCAACCCGCTCGATGTGCTCGCCCAGCAGATCGTCGCCCACACCGCGGCTCGCGGCGAGACGCCCGTCGCCGACATCGCCGCGCTCGTGCGCCGCAGCGCCAACTTCGCCGAGCTCTCCGACGACCAGCTGCGCAACACGCTCGACCTGCTCGCCGGGCGCTATCCGAGCGAGGAGTTCTCCGAGCTGCGGCCACGGGTCGTCTGGAACCGCGTGACCGACACGATCCGCGCCCGGGACGGCTCGAAGCGCCTCGCCGTGACGTCCGGCGGGACCATCCCCGACCGCGGGCTGTTCGGCGTGTTCCTGCCCGATGGAACGCGCGTCGGCGAGCTCGACGAGGAGATGGTCTACGAGAGTCGACCGGGCGAGACGTTCGTGTTGGGCGCATCGACCTGGCGCATCGAGGACATCACGTTCCAGAAGGTCACCGTCACGCCGGCGCCCGGTGAGCCGGGGAAGATGCCGTTCTGGCACGGCGACCGCCCGGGTCGTCCGCTCGAGCTGGGCCGGGCACTCGGCGCGTTCGTGCGTGAGCTGCGCGAGCTCGCACCGGCCGCCGCCACGAAGGTGCTGCGCGAGGACTACGCGCTCGACGAGCTGGCGGCGTCCAACCTGCTGCAGTACGTCACCGAGCAGGCCGAGTCGACCGGGGTCGTGCCCGATGACCGCACCATCGTCGTCGAGCGCTTCCGCGACGAGATCGGCGACTGGCGGATCTGCATCCTCAGCCCGTTCGGGACGCCGGTGCACGCCCCCTGGGCGATGGCCATCGAGCGCCGCCTGGCCGACCAGTACGACATGCCGGTCGAATCCATGTGGGGCGACGACGGGATCGTGTTGCGACTGCCCGACGCCGCCGACGAGCTGCCGCTCGACGCGCTCATGATCGACCCCGAGGACATCGAGGAGATCGTCGTGGCGACGCTGCCCCAGACGGCGCTGTTCTCGTCGCGCTTCCGGGAGTGCGCCGGGCGGGCCCTCCTGCTGCCCCGGCGTCGGCCCGATCAACGAACACCGTTGTGGCAGCAACGCCAGAAGGCCGCCGACCTGCTCGCCGTCGCCGCCAAGTACCCGACGTTCCCGATCCTGCTCGAGGCGTCGCGTGAGTGCCTGCAGGACGTGTTCGACGTGCCCGCGCTGCGCGAGGTGCTCGGTCAGCTGCGCAGTCGCGCCGTGCGGGTCGTTGCCGTCGATACGGCCAAGCCCAGCCCGATGGCACAGAGCCTGCTGTTCAACTGGATCGCCGCCTACATGTATGAGGGCGATGCCCCGTTGGCCGAGCGCCGAGCCGCCGCGCTCGCGCTGGACCGTGACCTCCTGCGGGACCTCCTCGGCGCCGAGGAGTTGCGGGAGCTGCTCGATCCCGGCGTGCTCGCCGACGTCGAGCTCGACCTGCAGCGCCTGTCCGACGGCCGGCGGGCCCGCAGCCCCGACGAGCTGCACGACGTGCTGCGTCGCGTCGGCGACCTCACGATCGCCGAGATCGACCTGCGGAGCGAGGCTCCGGGCGGGGCCGGGTTCCTGGCCGCGCTCGTCGCCGAGAAGCGGGCGATCGAGATCGTCGTGACCGGGGAGACCCGGTTCGCCGCCGCTGACGACGCGGCGCGCTATCGGGACGGCCTTGGCTGCGCACTGCCGCTCGGGCTGCCGGCGGCGTTCACCGATCCGGTGCCGCGGCCGCTGGAGGACCTCGTCGGCCGATACGCGCGGACGCACGGCCCGTTCGTCGAGCGGGAGGTGGCGGACCGCTTCGGCGTGTCCGAGGCCCGTGTCGTCGGCGTGCTGATGGCGTTGGAGGCCGACGGGCGCGTCGTGCGCGGCGAGTTCCGACCCGAAGGGGTGCGCCGCGAGTGGTGCGAGGCCGACGTGCTGCGTCAGCTGAGGCGGCGGTCGCTGGCCACGTTGCGCCGGGAGGTGGAACCGGTCGAGGCCGAGGCGCTGGCCCGCTTCCTGCCCGCGTGGCACGGCATCCCGCCCCAGCGACGCGGTCTCGACGCCGTCGTCGAGGCCCTCGGCCTGTTGGCCGGCGCGCCGATCGTGGCATCGACGCTCGACGGCGACGTCCTCGCCTCGCGGGTGGCCGACTACCGGCCGGCCCTGCTCGACGAGCTGTGCACGTCGGGTGACGTGGTCTGGGTCGGCGCCGGCGCGATCGGCTCGAGTGACGGGCGGGTACGCCTGTGCTTCGCCGACCAGCTCGCGCTCCTGGCCCCCGGCTGGGAGGTCCAGGACGCGCCACAGGGCGCGGTCCACGACGCCATCCGCACCCTGCTGCGCGAGCGCGGCGCGAGCTTCTGGAACCAGCTCCGGGCGGCGGCGCCCGGCACCACTGACGACGAGCTGCTGGCGGCGCTGTGGGACCTCGTGTGGTCGGGCGAGGTCACGAACGACTCGTTGACGCCGCTCCGGGCGGTCACCGGGCGCAGCGGCACCCGCCCGAGTCGAGTCGATCACCGACCCCGGGGCCGGCCGCGACCGGGGCGGCTGAACCGCATCGGCCCTCCGGCGGGGGCCGGGCGCTGGGGCCTCGTCGGACCGCTGCTCGAGCCGAGGCCCGTCTCCACCGAGGCGGCCCACGCCACGGCGTTGCAGCTCGTCGAGCGTCACGGTGTCGTGACCCGCGAGGCCGTGCTCGCCGAGGGCGTCGTCGGCGGCTATGCGTCCGTCTACGGCGTGCTCAAGGTGCTGGAGGAGCGCGGTCAGGTGCGGCGGGGGTACTTCGTCAGCGGCCTCGGCGCCGCCCAGTTCGCGCTGCCCGGCGCCGTCGATCGGCTGCGACTGGCCCGTGAGCGGGCCGACGATGCCATCGGCACCGCCGGTGTGATCGCCGCACCGGTGGTGCTGGCGGCCACCGATCCCGCCCAGCCGTACGGCGCGACGCTGGCCTGGCCGGACAGCGCCGGGCGCCCGGCGCGCACTGCGGCGGCGCTCGTCGTGGTGCGCGACGGCCTGCCGATCGCGTGGTACGACCGGCGATCGCACCACCTCGTCACGTTCCCGCACACCCACGACGACGGGTCGTGGGCCGAGGCGCTGGCCGACCTCGTGCGGGTCGGCCGGCTGCGCAAGGTCGAGGTCCGCAAGGTCGACGGGGCGGCGCTCGCCGCGTCGCCGATCGTTGCCGAGGTCACCGCAGCGGCCAAGGCGGCCGGTTTCGCCGACAGCTACCGGGGTCTGAGCTTCGGCGGACGGTGACGGCATCTCCCCCGAGGGTCAGCCGAGAGGGGCCACGGCGCCGACCTCGTACTTGAGGATCTCGCTCGACAGGACCGGGACCTCGTCGGCGGAGGGGGCGGCGTCCTTCCGGGCCAGCCGCAGCGCAGCGATGTGATCGGCCAACGACGCCTCGTCCGTCCACCGTTCCAGGAGCACCACCCGACCGGGCACGATCGGGTCGGGCGCGAACACGTACTCGAGGCACCCCGGCTCGGCCCGTGACGCCTCCATCGCCGGCGCCCGACCGCGGATGAACTCGTCCCGCCGGTCCGGGTCGACCTGGAACACGCCGGCGACGATCAACATGCATGGCTCCTCGTTCTCGGGGACCGGTGCGTGATGCGCACCGATCGCGCCGAGCATGTCAGCCGCCGCGGCCGGCGGCGTCAGCGAGCGTCGGGCAGATCGTCGGCCCGGCTCCACGGCCAGCGGCCGTCGGTCTCGACCTCGAGGGCGAAGCTCAGCACGATCCGGATCGCGACGATGATCCCGAGGACGAGCACGTCGCCGATGGTCGGCTCGACGACGACCGTGCGGACGATGTCGCCGATGATGAGGACCTCCAACCCGAGCAGGATGACCCGTCCCAGGTTCCGGCGCAGTGTCTGGTACGCCCGCGGTCGGGTGTCCGGGCGCATCGCCGCCGGCAGGGCAGTGGCGAGCGCGACGGAGCCCCCGACGACCATGATGACGACGCCGGCGGCCTCGACGACGTCCACGACGCCCGAGATCGTCTCCTCGTAGGTCATGGTCGCATCGTCGTCGCCGGACGGCCGTGACGTGAAACCGGCGTCCGGGACGACGCGTCCGCACCAACGGGTCCGCCCAGCCGTGGCAGGCTCGTCCGATGGCACTCCCCGACGCCCCAACCGTGCACGAGGACCGCGACCGGCTGACGGCAACCGCGGTCGTCGACGCGCCGGCGGCGGCGATCTTCGACTACCTCCGCCAGCCGGCCAACCACCAGGCCATCAGCGGTGACGGGACGGTCAGAGGCGTCTACGACGGACCGCAGCGCCTGGAGCTGGCCAGCCGGTTCGGGTTGCGCATGCGGGTCGGCGTGCCGTACCGGGTCCACTCCACGGTCGTCGAGTTCGAGCCCGACCGCGTCATCGCCTGGCAGCACTTCGGCGGCCACGTCTGGAGGTGGACGTTGGGGCCGATCGACGACGGGCACACGACGGTGTCGGAGACGTTCGATCTCTCGACGTCGAGGTTCCCGGCCGGCCTGCGGGTGATCGGGTACCCGGCCCGCCACCGCACGAACATCACCACGTCCCTCGCCAACTTGAAGCGCCTGGTCGAACAGCCCTGACCGGTGGGTCCCTGGCGGTCAGCGCCGGTCGGCGAGGATCCCGGCGAGCCAGTCGCTCACCAGGCCCTCTGCGGCGCTGAGCGCGAGCAGGGTGGTGTCGTCGTCGAACACGACGGTCGGCTCAGCAGCTGGTGAGAGCGTTGCCCAGGTCGTCCCAGAGGTCGTCGGCATGCTCGATGCCGACGCTCATCCGTACCAGCCCGGGGTCGACGTGGGCATCGCCGGCGTACTTCTGGCGCCGCTCGATCGTCGTCTCCACGCCACCGAGGCTGGTGGCGGGCACGACGAGGCGCACGGCGGCACACAGCGCGTCCGCGGCCGACGCGCCGCCGCGACACACGAACGACACCATCGCTCCGGTTCCCGGGTAGCGCACCTCGGCCACCGCACGATGTCCCCGCAAGCGCTCGACGAGCTGCGCGGCGTTGTGTTCGGACGCCGCCAGGCGCAGCGGGAGCGTCCGCAGACCGCGCAGCGCGAGGAACGCCTCCAGGGCGCCCGGCGTCGCTCCCTGGAACGTGCGGGCCTGCACCAGGCGGGCGTGGACGTCGTCGTCCGCGGTCACGCACAGACCGAGGAGCAGATCGCTGTGTCCGCCGATGAACTTCGTCGCGCTGTGGATCACGACGGTGGCGCCATCGGCCAGCGGCTGCTGGCGCAGCGGGGTGGCGAACGTCGAGTCGACCACGAGCCGCGCCCCCGCTGCCGCAGCGCCGACAGCGATCGCCCCGACGTCGGCGACGTCGAGCGTCGGGTTCGTCGGTGTCTCGACCCAGACGACGTCGGCGCCGGACGCCGCGTCGATGACGGCGGCGGTGTCGGTGACGTCGACACGGCGCACGGCGATCGCGCCGTGCTCCTCGTGCTCGGCCA
Source organism: Ilumatobacteraceae bacterium (assembly GCA_040507575.1). Taxonomy (GTDB): domain Bacteria; phylum Actinomycetota; class Acidimicrobiia; order Acidimicrobiales; family Ilumatobacteraceae; genus JALZMG01. The sequence goes on along the minus strand of JBEVOM010000003.1, from coordinate 10,508 downwards.
GGAGGCTGCGGACCCCGAGGTAGCTGACCGTCGGCACGACCACGACGTTCGGGGCCAGGGCATACAGGGTTGCTGCGGCCGCGGCCATGCCGGACGAGAACGCCAGCGCCCGTCCGCCCTCCAACGCGCCGACGGCGTCCTCCAGGGCGATCCACGTCGCCGTGCCGTGCGTGCGGCTGTAGTCGCCACTGTCACGGACGTTGGAGGCCAGCACGAGGGGCTGGTTGAGCGGCTCACCCGGACCGGTCGGCCGGCCGGCCACGACCGCCACCGTGTTGGGCGCCAACGACCGGCCGTTCGCGGAGGCGGGAAGCACGTCGGCATCGTCCCACACGGTCGGGTCAGGTCTGGGTGCCGACCTTGAGATCCTTGAACGGACTCGTGACGTCGGTCCCGGGGTCCTTGGGCAGGCCGAGGACGCGCTCGCCGATGATGTTGCGCATGATCTCGTCCGAGCCGGCCGCGATCCGCCCACCGGGGGCGCCGAGCAGCAACTGGCGCCAGGCGTAGGTGCCCCACTCGCCGGTGTCGGCGGTGATCCGCGGTCCGAGGACGCCGGCGACGAACTCGGCCACGCGCGTCGCCTGCTGTGAGCCGGTCAGCTTGGCGACGCTCATCTCCGGTCCGGGCAGCTGCCCGGCGCGGGTGCGGTCGCTCGCCCGCTGGTTCGTGTAGCCGCCGACGCGGTCGTGGACGATCAGATCGGCCAGGCCCTGGCGCACGATCGGGTCGCGCTCCAGACCGTAGTGGCGGACCGTCTCGACGGCCCGCAGCAGCATCTGGCCGCGGCCCCGGTCGCCTGCGCCGGCGGCGCCCGCGGCGCGCTCGTTCATCAGGGTGGTCAGGGCGACGTTCCAGCCGTTGTTGACGTCGCCGAGGCGGTGGTCGTCGGGGACGCGGACCTCGGTGAGGAAGACCTCGTTGAAGTTGGCGCCACCGGTCATCTGGCGCAGCGGTCGGATCTCGACGCCGGGGGCCCGCATGTCGATGACGAAGCCGGTGAGGCCCTTGTGCTTGGGCAGGTCGGGATCGGTGCGGGCGATGACCTCGCCGATGTCGGACACATGGGCGCCCGACGTCCAGACCTTCTGGCCGGTGATGATCCATTCGTCACCGTCGCGCTCGGCCTTGGTCTGCAGGCTGGCCAGGTCGCTGCCGGCGCCGGGTTCGGAGAACAGCTGGGAGGCGATGATGTCGCCGCGGTAGAGCTTGCGGAGGTAGGCGTCCCTCGTGACGTCGGTGCCGTGGGCCAGGATCGTCGGTGCGACCATGCCGAGGCCCACGGTGAAGGCACTCTGGTTGGGCACGGCGTAGGAGGCCTCGAGGGCGTCGTAGGCCCGCTGGTAGGCGGCGGGGAGGCCGCGTCCTCCGTACTGCTCGGGGCCGGTGATCCAGCCCAAGCCGTTGTCGAACCGGGCCGCTCGCCACGCCTGGGCGGCGGCCAGCGCACGCATCTCCGACTCGGGATCGTGCTCCTCGAGCATCCCGACGGCGTCGGAGCCTTCGCCCCACACGAACGCCTGCTCATCGGGCTTCTCGTCGGCGTTCGCCTTCAGGAAGTCGTTGACCTCGACCTGGAAGTCCTCGATGCTGATCACGGCTCGACGGTAGATCACACGGGCACGCCCCCACGCACCGGGATCACCGGTGAGCCGGGCCGCCGGCCGGGGACCGGTCGCGGCGCCCGAAAACATCAAAGGCGTCGTGCCCCCGGGGATCCCGGAAGCACGACGCCGCTGACACGCTGCGGGTGGCGGCGGAGGTTCGTGACCACAACCGCATCCGTCGCTGATGCGAAGGGCGGGCGGACAACTTCACATCTGCGACAGGTGGGTTCGTGAGGCCAATCACCACCGCCGCCACACGGACTACTTGACCGGTGCGCCGTCCCACGGCCGTCCGCCGACGTGAGACGCGATCGCCAGGTGGACCGACGAGCGCACGAGCCCGTTGCGCCGCAGCAGGGGCGTCCCGAGGTCGACGGCCACCACCTCGATGCCCTGGGAGGCCAGCATGGCGGCGATCAGGGTCATCTCGCTGGGCGTGGGAACGACGCTGCGATGGCCGAACAAGGCTCGCTGCAGCGCGCTGTCGAACGTCGCGCCGGCGCCCCAGCGGACGACCGAGCCGTTCGTCAGCACGACCGTCGGGACGTCGTGGTCGAGACGTCCGTCGAAGACGGTGGTGCTCCCGAGCCGATCACTGTCGTTGTCGAGGACGGGCAGCGATCGACCGCGCAGGCGGGCCTCGTTGGCCTCCCACCCGAGACGGTCGCTCAGGCCGCCGACCATGGCCGCCTCCCTGGTGCGTCCCATCTCGAGGCCCACCGACCACGGGTTCTCCGGCTGGCGGGCCGTCTCGGCGTCGGTCCACACCACGTCGGCCGGAATCCAGCACGTCCGCCCTGACGCGTCGTGCCCGCAGACCAGACGGGCACTGTCGACCACCAGGCGGCGATCGAAGGCGCCGGCGGCGATGACTGCGCGTTTGCGCAGCGCGACGACGGATCCGTCGCTGGCCATGATCGTGGGTTGGACCGAGGGCCGGGGAGGCAGCGACCGTGGCCGCAGATCCTCCAACGTCGTCTGCCTGACCGGGGTTTCTTGAGTCAGTGTCATCGACGATCATGCAAGATGCATGCGGTAACGCAAGCGTGTGACGGCGTCCGTCGCGCTCCGTGGGACGCGGCGCGGACGTACATCTCATCACAATGTGACGTTATGAAGACACGCGCGCACCGCATCATGTCCCTCGTCCTCGCCATCGTCCCCGTCGGAGCGATCGCCTTCCTCGCGGAGGCCGGTCCGACGGTCGAAGCGTTCGGTCCCCGCGGTCGCTGACCCACACTGCGACCACATCGTGACCCGCCTCCCTGGGTCACCACACCTGCGGCGGGCGCCGAACAGCTGACCGAACCTCCCCACCCCGGCGGGCGCCGACGAACTCAGACCGAACGGACCTTCCGGCGCGCCCGCGCGTCGGAAGGCGGCCGAGTGGTGCTCTGCGGGACCAACCCCATGTCCCGGGCCACCTCGGCCGCGTCGTCGAGCACGGCCATCGCGGCGGCGACCCGGTTCTGCAGGGTGAGCAGCTCGGCCAGCCGCACGTACCGCGAGTCCGTGTAGCGGTCGCGGTGCAGCGCCCGCCGGGCCAGCGCCTCGGCGGCCGCGAGATCCCCGGAGTCCTCGGCCTGGACCGACATGAAGTCGAGGAGAGCGATGAGCCGCTGCTCGGCGTCGCGCCGAGCTGCGACGGCCCACTCGTCGTACTCGAAGTCGATGAACACGGGGGCGTCGCCGATGGCGACCGCGTCGGCGGCGAGCTCGCCGGCGAGCTCGGGATCGTTGCGGATCGCCGCCAGGGCGTCGGCCGCGCGGCGCTGGAAGTCGTGCAGGTCGCACGGCAGGCCGGGCACGATGCGCAGGCCGGTACCGGTGCGGACCACGACGTCGCCGACCTTGTGGCGCAGCCGCAGCAGCACGTTGCGCAGCCGGCTGCGACTCGTCTCGAGGTCCTCGCCGGGCCAGATCGCATCGCTCACCTGGTCGATCGTCGCCGACCCGCCGCTGGCCACGAGGACGCCGACCACGCGCTGGGGGATGCCAGGCGGGACGATGGTCGTGGTCCCGCCCTCGCGCACCGAGATCGCGTCGCCCATCACGATGAGGCGTCGGGCACCGTTGGCCACACCGCTGCCGAGCGCGGCGACGTTGGTGGCGGGGATGGTGGCGATCGCGACCTCCGTGTCGACGACCCCGAGGGCGGCCTGCAGCTCGGCGTACGTCCGTCCCTCACCCATCGCCGCGAAGTCGGCGAACCCCAGCGTGATGAGCTCCCGCGCGGCGTCGTCGGCGAGTTGGCGGGCCCGCTCGATGTCACCGCCGCGAGCCGCAGCCAGCGCGGCGACCAGCTTGATCTGCCACCAGTTCACGGGCAGCGTGTGCGCCAGCCCGTCGTCGAGGTCGCCCAGCACGCCCTTGCGGGCGTCGAGCAGGAACTCCGTCGCCCGCACCTGACCGGGGAAGACCGGGTTCCTGGACTTGGCCCGGTCCAGGTATGCCGTGGCCATGTCGAGCTCGCCGAGCGCGCCGAGCGCAGTCGCGGCGTCGCACAGGAACGGCACGCCGAGCACGTCGTCGGATTCGCTCAGCGCCGTGTTCTCGGCCGTCACCAACCACTTCATCGTGCTGTCGCGCTCACCGCGGCGCGAGGACACCCCCGCCCGGCCCCACGCGGCGGCGGCGACGAGCCGGGGGTTGTCGTGCACGGCGCCGAGGTCGCCGACGCGTGAGAAGCGCGACTCGGCGCTGTCGAGGCGGTTGGCGTTGAACAGCACGAAACCCTCGATGAGCATCGTCCACGAGCGCTCCGAGTCCGACAGGTCGGGCGTGCTGAGGAGCTCGCCGAGCAACGCCAGCGCCTCGTCGAACCGGGCCAGTGGCACGAGCGCGGCCGCGACCATGTCGCTGCGGCACGAGCGGGCACGGGCGAACTCGTGGCAGGAGTCCCACGCGGACGCGGCGGTGCGGAACAGCTCGGCAGCCCGTTGCAGGTCCTCCCGCGCGTCGGAGGACGCCGCGCATGCGGCCAGCACCTCGTGGGCCCTGGCGTACGTCCGGGCCTCGCCGTCACCGAGATCGGCCAGCGTGGCCGTCGCCAGTCGAGCCGCGTCGTCGCAGCGTCCGGCGGCGTACATCGCCCGTGCGGACGCGATGGCGACGCGGCGTCGCAGTGCCGGCTGGGCATCGACGGCCACTCGAACGGCGAGCTCGACGTCCGCGCCGGCCTCGAACGAGCGTCCCAAGGCGTCCATCTCCGACGCCCGCAAGAGCAGCAGGGCCGGGTCCCGGTTGACGGCCGGTCCGAGCCGGGCGAGCAGGCTCAGCATCTGGCGGGGCTCGACCGTGTCGGTGATCGATTCGCTCAGGTCACGGACCATCTCGACGGCCCGGTCGACCCGGCCGGCGTCGAGCAGCAGACCGACGGCGTCGAGCGGACGACCACGCTCGAGCAACTCGGCGGCCAGCACTGCGGCGGTTTCGACGTCTACGGCCACCGACTTGAACGCCGACGCCCAGACGAGGTCGAGCGCACCCGTCACCTGGCGCCGCAGCGGCACGCCGCGAGCGACCGCCCGCTGGACGAAACCGTCGCCGGCGAGGCGGTCGAGGAAGTGGCGGTCGATCCCAGGGGCGCGGGCGAGGAGGGCGATGACGGCGAGCTCGCGTGGCTCGAGGTGCTCGAGCGTGGCCGCGCTGGCGACGCGGACCATGTGGGACGCCACTCCGGTCGGGTCCTGGCGGCCATCGCGCTGCACCTCGTCGATGGCCGTTGCGATCGCCTTGACGCAGCCGTCGGCGGCGTCGACGATCCGCCGGGCGCTCGTCATCGACGGGTTCGGCAGCTCGCCGACGATCTCCTCGGCGTCGATGGCGAGGGCACCGGCATCGATCACGAGGCCGTCCACGAGGTGCACCGCTTCGTGCACGCCGTCGGGCAGGATGCGACCGGCGATGACGAGGCGGCGGGCGTCGGTGCGGTCCTCGATCAGCTCGGCGATCAGCTCGGCGTCCTCGTCCGACAGGAGGTGGGCGTCGTCGATGATGATGGTGCCGGCATCGGGCATCGTCCCGTTGGCCAGCGGGCCCAGCTCCCCGCGCAGACGTACGACGTCGCTCCCCGCGGCGCGGCGCGCCAACCAAGACTTCCCATAGCCCGGAGGGGCCTCCAGGAGGACGACCGAAGGCCCGTCGGGGCCGGACAGCCGGCGCAGGAGCGATGTGCGGGGGAGGCGCAAACGTGGTCTCGTGTCTGTCGTGTGACGACGAGCCTACTGACGGCTCGATCCGCTGGGGGCGGTCTGAGGTACCTATCGGCGCGAACGGTCCTGCACAACAGGCCCGTCTCGACATGCGTACGGCGCCCGGGTCGGCGAAATAGGTCGATCGTCCGATGTCCGGCGCTACCTGAGGCGCTCACGATGGGATCCATGAACAGCCAGCTGCACCCCAGCCTCGCCGAGCTCCACCTTGCCGACCTGTCCCGTGAGTCGAGCGGCCATCGCCGTCCCTCGACCGTGCGCTCGTGGCGCCGCCGACGCACCACCGGCCGCGAGGCGGCCATCGTGCGACTGCCATCGCCGAGCGTCGGACGTGACCCGACGGGACGTGACCGCTCCGCCGCATGACAGCGCCCCGCGCCCTCACGACCGACCCGACAACCGACGCGCGTCCGGCCGCGGCGAACCGCCGACTGGCCCGACGCCGGCCTCTCGAGTCGTTCGCCGGTCGTGGCCAGCGGGTCGTGTTGCGGGTCTTGGGCCGCCCTCGGCCGTGCGCAGTACGCTGGCGGTGATGGGTCAGATGGTCGCCGTCACCGAGAAGCCGAGCACGTCGCCGGGCGTCGTGCGCTTCGAGCTGAACCGGGCGCTGACCGGGATGGGCCACGAGCACTTCTGGTCGGCGGCCGATGCGTTCGGCCCCCGGCCGGCCGCCGAGGTCGCCCGCCGGCTGTTCGCCACCGGCCAAGCGGCCGGGGTCCACGTCTACGCCAACATCCTGACGGTCGACCTGGCCAAGGGCGCCACGTCGAACGGCCTGGCCGACGTGGTGCGGCACCTCTACCAGTACTGGATGCCGGGGATGGAACCCCCGACGTTCGATGACCCGGCGCCCGAGGAGGAGGCCCCCACCGCCGCGGCGCCGGTCTCGACCGGTGATGCCGCCGGCGACGCCGCGCTGGCCGAAGCCGCCAAGCGGGTGCCGATCCACCTCCTCGAGCGCAGCCGCTCGGCCCGGGAGCGCTGGCTCGCCAAAGCCGGCTGACCGACCGACGGACCGCCCCCCGGCGCGGGCCAGCACCCCAACTGTTGACCTGAGCGGACGAAAACTGTCCGCTGGCGTCAACAGTTGGGGAAAACGGACACCTGGAGGATCCGGCAGGGTGGTGGCTGGACGGTGGGGGCCTGTTGCCCTGTCGAACGTTCGTTCGTAGGATGGCGGGATGGACCTGGCCGCCGCTGTCGCTCCCACGACCCTCGCCCGCCAGCGCACCCTGCCCGTCCCCGACCCGCTGATCCCCCTGCTGCCGGACGGTGCCCTGCCCCGCGGTCGGGCCGTGGCCTGCGGGGGCGTCGCGTCGACGTCGCTGTCCATCGCCCTGGCCGCCGGCGCCACCGTCGCCGGCGCCTGGTTGGCCGTGGTCGACGTGCCGTGGCTGGGCGTCGAGGCGGCCGGCGAGCTCGGCGTCCCGCTCGAGCGCCTCGTGCGGGTCGATCCGCCCGCCGAACGCGGTGACGCCGCGTGGGCCGATCTCGTCGCCGCCGTCCTCGACGGCTTCGAGGTCGTCATCACCCGGGTCCCGCGTCGCCTCGGGGCCGGCGTCGCCCGCCGCGTGCAGGCCAGGGTCCAGGCTCGCGAGGCCGTCCTGATCACCGTCGGCGACCCGGGACCGCTGGCGACCGACATCCGGATGGTGGCCTCGACGCCGGTGTGGGAGGGCGTCGAGCACGGGTGGGGACACCTGCGGGGCCGGCGTGTCGCCGTCACCTCGTCGGGCCGGCGGATCCCCCGCCCACGCCGGGTCGAACTGTGGCTGCCCGGCCCCGACGGTGCCGTGGCGACGGTCGATCCCGTCGTGCACCCGATCAAGCAGCAGCATGCCGGCGACCCGCTGACGAGCGATCAGCAGCGCATCGCCATCGCCACCGCCGCGGGTTGACGTGCCACGGCGGGTCGTCACCGTGTGGTGCCCGGACTGGCCGATCGTCGCCGCCGGCATCCGGGCCGAGGTCCCGGCGATGGTGCTGCACGCCAACCGCGTCGTCGCCCGGTCCCCGGCCGCGGCCGACGCCGGTGTAGCTGTCGGTCAGCGGCGACGCACCGCCCAACAGGCGTGCCCCGACGCCGAGCTGCTCGTCCACGACCATGACCGTGACGCCCGGGCGTTCGAACGCGTCGTGCGGGCCGTCGGCCGGTTCGCCCCCCGCCTCGAGGTCGTCGAGCCGGGATGGCTGTGCCTCGGCGCCCGAGGGCCCTCGCGCTACTTCGGCGGTGACGATGCGCTGGCCCGTCAACTCCTCGACGCGGTCACGGCCGCGGGTGACGTGGCGGCATCCCGTGCCGGGATCGGGGTCGGGATCGCCGACGGCCGCTTCGCATCGGCGGTGGCGGCGTGGCGCGGTGTGCGGTCCCCGCTGGTCGTCGCGCCCGGGACGTCGCCCGCGTTCCTCGCTCCACTCCCGGTGGCCTGGCTGGGACGGGTCGGCGGCGTCGACCCCGAGCTCGTCGGTCTGTTCGCCCGCCTCGGACTCGCCCGTCTCGGCGAGCTGGCCGGGTTGTCCGACGGTGAGCTGCTGGCCCGCTTCGGCCCGCCCGGCCGCCATGCCCACCGGCTGGCCAGGGGCGACGACGAACGGCCCCCCGGAGGCGCCGAGCCGCCGCCCGAGCGATGTTCCCAGCAGGTGTTCGACGATCCGGTGGGGCAGCTCGACCCGCTCGTGTTCACGGCCAAGCACCTGGCCGACCAGCTCGTCGCCGCGCTCTCGGCCGAGGGACGGGTGTGCACCCGGCTCGTCGTCATCGCCGAGACCGACCACGGCGAGCGCAGCGAGCGGGCGTGGTACCGGGCGGCAGGGATGTCGGCGCCGGCGATGGTCGAGCGGGTGCGTTGGCAGCTCGACTCGTGGATGGCGTCGGGCGACGTGTCGGCCGGAGTCGTGCTGGTGCGGTTGGTGCCCGACGAGGTGCGCGGCGACGACGGTGACCAGCTCCGGTTGTGGGGTGGCCCCTCGGCGGCCGACGAGCGAGCGGCGCGCGCCGTGGCCCGCCTGTCCGGGATGGTCGGGGACCGGGCGGTCCTCGTGCCGACGTGGCGTGGCGGACGGCTGCCGGCCGACCGGTACGGCTGGGTGCCGGCGTCGACGACCGATCTGACCGACGCCGACGACACGGCCCAGCGGCTGCGACCCAGGCTCGACGGTGCCGGTGCGGTGGGCCCCTGGCCGGGTGCGTTGCCGGCGCCGTCACCGGCCGTCGTCCCGGCCACCGGGCAGCCGGCCGAGTTGGCCGACGCCGACGGGCAACCGGTGCGGGTGAGCGGACGGGGTGAGCTGAGCGCGGCGCCGGCGACGTTGACCATTGCCGAGCGCCCACCGCAGGCGGTCACCGGCTGGGCTGGCCCGTGGCCCCTCGACGAGGGCTGGTGGGAGCCGCGGCGGCACCGTCGCCTGGCCCGCTTCCAGGTCGTCACCGCCGACGGGGCCGCTCACCTCGTGCTCGTCGAGCACGGCACCTGGTGGGTGGTGGCGTCGTACGGCTGATGACCGGCCACCCTGGTTCGAGGCCCGCGTCGCCGACGAGCACGACATCGAGGTGCCCGACGGCACGAGCGGCGCGCTGATCGTGCGACCGTGCTCCGTGGACGATGAACCAGGGCCACCTCGACAACCCCCAGGCCACCGTCGACGCCTGGCGCAACGGCTGGTTCCACACCGGCGATGCGATGGTGTGTCAGCCCGACGGCCGCTTCTTCTTCCTCGACCGGCTGAAGGCGACGAGGGGAGCGGCCTCACTCCCGAGGCGCTGCACGCCGCGCTCGACGGGCAGCTGCCCCGGTTCATGGTGCCGAGGTACATCATCCAGCTGGACGAGCTGCCCACGACGCCCCGGGAGCGGGTCCGCACGAGTGAGCTCCGTGAGGCGCACGACGTCGACGCGTGCTGGGATGCCGGCGTGGTACGAGGAGGAGCACGACGATGACCGACCAGGTGCCGACACCGGAACCGACGGCTGAGGACCTCATCGACGGCGACACCGATCCCTCTGGCGCCGCCGTGTCGTTCGGGATCGACGAGGTCATCGAGCCGGCCGAGACGCGCCGCGTCCTGCGCGACGTCATCCGCCAGCACCGCCATTCGGGGATCCAGTACGAGCTGCGCACGCCGTCCCCGTTGTCCTCTTGGCCGACGTCGTGGTGAGCGACCTCACTGAGCTCCGCACCGTCGGCATCGGATCGGGACGTGACGCATGAGGAGGAACATCGGGTGAGCACCGTCGACGTCAAGGCCGAGATCACGGGCACCGTCTGGTTGGTCAGCACGGAGCCGGGGGCCGCCGTTCGCCCCGGAGACGAGCTGGTCATCCTGGAGTCGATGAAGATGGAGATTCCGGTCGTCGCGCCGACGACGGGTACGGTCGTGACGGTTCACGTCGAACCGACGCAACTCGTGCAGGACGGCGACGTGATCGTGACGATCGAGGTTTCATCATGACCGACACCACCAGCCCCACCTTCGGGATCATCAGCGACGAGAGCTTCGAGAAGTCCCGACTGCGGTTGGGGGTTCCGCAGCCCTCGCCGCTGCAGCCGCACAACGTCGAGGTGTCGGTCGACGGGTTGCGCCACTTCGCGTACGGCTACGGCGACGACAACCCGCTGTACTGCGACGAGGAGTACGCGGCGAAGTCCCGCTGGGGTGGGCTGATCGCGCCGCCGACGTTCCTCTACAC
>JBEVOM010000002.1:0-20282 GCA_040507575.1 Ilumatobacteraceae bacterium | reverse complement strand
CACCTGGGTCAACAGTTGACGAAATCGGACACCCGAGGGCCGGCGGGCGGGGCGGGGCGGGTCAGCGTTTGCGGGCGGCGAGGATCTGCTCGGCGTTGGCCCGGAACTCCGGCGAACAGATGAAGCCGGCCTGCAGGTCGACGCACGCCGCCCGGTACTCCTCGGAGGGGAAGCGCATGCGCCGCTGCAACGTGGTGTACCCCTCGAGCACGGCGCGCGGCAGGGTGGCCAGCTTGGCGATGCGGGCCAGCGCAGCGTCGAGCGCCGATCCGTCCGCGGTCTCGGCCAGTCCGATGGCCGCCGCCGCTGGGCCGTCCAGGCGGGTCTGCTCGGCGATCAGCTTCCACGCCGCGCCCGGAGCATGGTGCTCCAGGAACCACGATCCGGCGGCACCGTGCACGAGGCCGGCCATCGCCCACCCCTGCATCAGCCAGCCTCCGGGGCCGACGAAGCACATGTCGCACATCACGGCGTAGTCGAAGCCGAGCCCGATCGCCGCCCCGTCGACGGCGGCGACGACCGGGACCGGACTGCGCTCGATCGCCCGCAACGCCGCGTGGACGTTCGTGTACACGCTGTCGCGGAGGTCCTGGGCCGTCTTCGTCGCCGAGAGCTCGAGGAACTGCTCGAGGTCGCCCCCCGCGCAGAACCCGCCGTTGCCGGTCAGGACCACGCCGGCCTGGGCCTCGTCCACCGCCGCCGCGAGCGCGTCACCGATCTCGCCGGCCTCCGCCGGTCCGACCGCGTTGCGCTTGTCCGGCCAGTCCATCGTCACGACGACGGCCGGGCCCTCGGTCCGCATCAGCACACCCATGTCCGCTCCTTCACGTCAGTCCATCATCGATCTGTCGACGCGCCACCGGGTTGCCGAGCGCGCTGTGCGACAGGCCCCAGCGGCGGGCCTCGGCCCAGTTCATGTCGAGTGACGTCCAGATCGCCCGGACGCTCCCCTGCACGGCCGCCGGAGCCTTCGCCGCGATCGTGGTCGCCAGCTGGCGAGCGCGGGCCCGCAGCTGCGACGTCTCCACGATCTCGCTGACGAGACCGATCGCCAACGCCCGGTCGGCCGACGTCCGCTCGTCGGAGCTGAGGAGCGCGATCCGCAGCGCGTCGCGCAGCGCGATGCCGTGGCGGACCATGCCGATGGCGGTCAGCGATGTCGTCAAGCCGATGCTCAGGTGCGGATCGTAGAACTCGGCGTCCGGGGAGCAGATGAGGATGTCGGACTCGTTGATCCAGTAGAACGCGCCGCCCGCCGCGACGCCGTGGACTGCGGTCACCACGGGTTTCCACACCTCGGCCTGCTTCGGGCCCAGCTTCGCGCCGGGATCACCGGCGTTGTAGAGGTTCGTCGCCGCCACTGCTCGATCCTTGACGTCGATCCCGCTGCTGAAGGACGCGCCGTTGGCCTGCAGCACGACGACCCGCACGTCGTCGTCGGCCTTCACCCGCTGCCACACGTCGGCGAACTCGTCACACATCGTCGGGTTGAACGCGTTGCGGACCTCCGGACGATCCAGCGTCACGGTGGCGATGTGGTCGGCCACCTCGTACGTGACGGTCTCGTAGCTCATCGCCGCGCCGGGCGCCGCCACGCCCGCGGGGACGTGAGGTCGAGCGTCGCCAGCAGGCCGACCTTGCGGACCTTGTTGTTCGGCGTGCGCGGCAGCTCGTCGACGACGACGACGTACTCGGGGCGCATGTACTTCGGCAGGGACTCGGCGAGGCGTTCGGCGAACTGCGCCGGGTCGAAGCTCTCGACTGCTGCCGGATGGGGCACCACGACGATCATGACGTCCTGGCCAGTGACCGGGTCGGGCACGCCGATCGCCGCGCACTCCACGACGTCCGGGTCGGCGAGCACGGCGGCCTCCAGCGCGACCGAGGAGATGTTCTCGCCCATCCTGCGGATCGTGTCCTTGATGCGGTCGACGAACTCGAAGCCGCCGTCGTCACGTCGGCGCAGCCGGTCGCCGGTGTGGTACCACCCGTCGACGAGCGCCTCGGCGGTCTGTTCAGGTGCGTTGAAGTACTCCCGCAGGATCATCTCCGGCGCCGGCGGCCTGATCAGCAGCTCCCCGCTGTCTCCGTGCGGGACCTCGACACCCGCATCGTCGACGATGCGGGCCTCGTAGCCCCGCCGCAGCCATCCGCACGGACGTGAGCCGTCAGTCGGGAACTCGCGCAGCACTATCGGGAACCCGGCCTCGGTGCTCCCGTAGCACTCGGCCATCTGGACGCCGAACCGTTGGGCGAACCGGTTGGCATGGGCGCGATTGCCGGCAGTGAACGCGATGCGCAGCGGATTGTCCCGGTCGTCGTCGCGCTCGGGTGCGCCGAGCAGCAACGACGTGTTGACGGTCGTGCTCGTGCACCCCAGCCGGCGGACGTCGTCCCAGAACTCGCTGGCCGAGAAGCGCTCCCGCAGCACGAGGCGACCACCGACGTCGGTCATCGACGGCATCGGGGAGCGCCCGGTGATGTGGAACATCGGGTGGTAGGCGTACACGACATCGTCGGCCGAGAACCACGATCGGGGGATGCGCCCGATGGTCGCTGACATCTGAGCCCAGCGCACGACGACACCCTTCGAGGGGCCCGTCGTGCCCGACGTGTAGATGATGCACGACGGGTCGCCCGGCATTGGCAGCTCGCCGAGATCGGTCGGTTCGAGGTCGCTCGTCAGCGAGCCGTCGCGCTCGACGCCGACGACCTGGATGCCCGGCACGTTCGAAGCGGCCGGGATCCCGACGTGCTCGGGTCGGGTGAAGCACAGGACGCTCCCCGGGTCGCACAGCGCGTGGTCGAGGAACGTGCCGCGGAGCTCGAAGTTCACCGGCACGTCCATCGCGCCGATGCACCCGGCGCCCAGCCACAACGCCTGGGCATCGATCGATGACGGCAGCATCGACAACACCCGGTCACCGGGGGCGACGCCGTGGGCCCGCAGCAGCGTGGCCCACCGCCTTACCTCGTCCCAGAACTCGCCGTATGTCGCCGTCCGGCCGGTCACCTCGGTCATGAACGGCCGGTCCGGGTCCTCCTGCGCCCACCAGCGGACCCGCCGAGGGAGCACCATCGCGGGGTCGGTCGCGACGGCCAGCGGGTCGTCGTCCGATCGGGGGACCATCACTCCCGGGCTGTCGAGCACGTCGGTCGAGCGTACCGATCGCTCCGGACCGCCTCGTCATCGGGGAGCGCGCGCCAACGGGTGCGGGCCTCCCCCGTGCGCGGGCCACTCGGCGAGCGTCGCCATCCGTAGGATCACCCCAGTCGCCGTTCGACGAAAGCGGAACATGGGGTCAGATCGCAGACAGATCGGGGCGCAACCCGTGCGCGTCCCGAAGACCGCCGAGCTCGTCGCGGGCTCGTTGCGCCGACGGATCGTGCGCGGTGAGCTGTCCGAGGGCGACGCGCTCCCATCGGAGCCGGAGCTGATGGAGCAGTTCGGTGTCTCCCGCCCGACGCTGCGCGAGGCCTTCCGGGTCCTCGAGGCCGAGTCGCTGATCACCGTCCGGCGCGGATCGCGCGGTGGCGCTCGCGTCCACCTGCCCGACCTCACCGTCGCCGGTCGCTACTCCGGGCTCCTCCTCCAGGTCCGCGGGGCCACGCTCGACGACGTGTTCGTGGCCCGCCTCGTTCTCGAGCCGGCGGCGGTCCGCATGGTCGCCGAGAACCAGGACCGAGAGGCGATCGCCCGACTGCACGCAGCCGTCGACAACGAGGAGCGCGACATCCCCGACCCGCCGCGCTTCGCGATGAGCTCGGCCCGGTTCCACGAGGCGATCGTTCGGGAGACCGGCAACAAGACGCTGTTCATCCTCATGGGAACGATCATGGAGATCATCGAGTCGAGCACGTCGCACGCGATCGCGCTGTCGATGGCGAAGTCGGAGCAGGAGGTGGCGAACGCCAAGGCGGTGCGGGCCCACCGCAAGCTGATGCGGCTGGTGGACGACGCCGACAGTGCCAGCGCGGAGCGGTTCTGGACGACGCACATGTCGCGCGTGCGCGAACGGTTCCTCAGCCACTACGGCTCGGCCAGCGTCATCGACCTCTTCGAGTAGCCCGCGCGCCCGCCAGATGCCGACCCCGTCCGCCGACGAGGTGCGGCACTAGCTTCGCCGCCGAGGAGGTCCCCGGCGAATGAACGACGATCGACATGCGCCCGGCGGTCCCACCGAGGGGCGCCACCTGCCCCTCGAGGGGATCCGGGTCATCGAGTTCGGGTACGGCATCGCGGCCCCGGTCGCCGCCCGCAACCTCGGCCAGTTCGGCGCCGACTCGATCCGTGTCGAGTCGCGCCGCAAGCCCGACTCGCTGCGCGTCGGCGGCGCCGGGTGGATCCCCAAGGGATACGACCCCGGTGTGCGCTGGGACACGATGCCGTCCCTCAACTTCTCGAGCGCCGGCAAGCGCAGCATCGGTCTGGAGATCGACTCCGACGACGGCTACGCCGTCCTCCAGCAGCTCGTCGCCCGGTCGGATGTGTTCATCACGAACATGAGCGCCGACGTGCTCCCCCGGCTGCGACTGACCTACGCCGATCTGCAAGCCGTGCGACCCGACCTCGTCTACATGTCGATGCCGCCGTTCGGAGATGCCCGCAGTCCCTACCGGTCCTTCCGCACCTGGGGCCAGAACCTCTCGGCGATCTCGGGTGTCGACCGGATGATCGGCTGGCCCGACCGCGATCCCGTGCAGCTCGGCTTCGCGTACCCCGACTACGTGTCGGCCCAGGCCGGGACGATGGCCGTGGTCGCCGCGCTCGACCGGCGCGATCGCACCGGGCAGGGCTGCGAGATCGAGCTGTCGCAGTACGAGATGGCGCTCGCCGCGATCGGTCCGGCCGTGCTGGAGCTCGGGCTGCGGGGCACGGTGCGCTCGACCAACGGCAACCGCGTCGAGGGGGTCGCGCCGCAGGGCATCTACCCGTGCCGTGGGCCCGAGCGCTGGGTCGCGGTGAGCGTGCGCGACGACGACATGTGGGCCGCGCTCGGCACGGTGCGCGGCCTGACCCACCTCGCCGGCGACCGCTACGCGACGGTGGCCTTGCGGGAGGCGGCGGCGGACGCGCTCGACGAGCAGCTGACGGCGTGGACGAGCGTCCGCACCGATTGGGAGGCGGCGACGGAGTTGCAGCTCGCCGGGGTCGCGGCGTCGCCCGTCGAGGATCCGTGGGATCTCCTCACCGACCCCCACCTCGCGGCGCGCGAAGCGTTCCGCGTCCTGCCCCACCCCCGTTTCGGCGGTGATCTCGTGTTCGGCCAGGCCGTCACGATGTCCGACACCGAGCCCCGGTTCGCTCGCGCCGCGCCCGGCCTCGGGCAGGACTCCCGCGACATCCTGACCGCGGTCGTCGGGATGGAAGACGAGGAGGTCGACCGGCTCGTCGCCGCCGGGGTCGTCCACGAGATGAACCGCCCGGACACCACCCTGGAGCGTCCGTTCCTGCACTGGATCCACACCGTGAGCCATCTTCCGTGGCCGGCCAGCACGTTCGAGCCGGCCGAGCTGTTCATGAAGCGCCTCGAGGCCGAGATGGCCCGCGATGCCGATGAGGTCGGGCCGTGACCGGCCTGCTCGACGACATCAAGGTGGTCGACCTCGCCGGCCCGGCGATCACGTACACCGGTCGGATGCTCGTCGATCTCGGGGCCGACGTCGTGCTCGTCGAGCCGCCCGACGGCAGCCGTTCCCGGTTGCTCGCCCCCGTCGCCACCGTCGCGTCGGGTGTCACGATCAGCGCCCACTTCGCGTACATGGCGGCTGGGAAGCGCTCCGTCACGCTCGACCTCACGTCGGCTGTCGCGGCGCCGACGCTCGAGCGGATGCTCGAGTGGGCGGACGTCGTGCTCGTCACGCCCGACGACAGCGATCCGCTGCCCGCCGGCCTCGATCTCGAAGCGTGGTCCGAGGCCCACCCGCGCCTCGTCGTCACCGTGGTCACGCCGTTCGGGTTGCGCGGTCCTCGTCGCACGTGGCACGGCTCGGACCTCACGGGCTGGGCGGCCGGGGGCGTGCTGCCGTTCGTCGGCGACGCCGACCGGCCGCCCCTCTCGCCGGCCGGTGGGCTGGCATACGCCACCGCGTCCACGAACGCAGCGATGGCCACGATGCTCGCGCTGCGCACCCGCACGTCGACGGGTCGCGGGCAGCTCATCGACATCTCGGTCCAGGAGGCGGTCATGAGCGTCGCCCTGGAGGCCGGGCCGTACATGGTGATGGAGACCGTCTCGATCCCCTACGAGCGCACGGGAATGCGCCGGTCGACGCCGCCGATCGGTCAGTACCGCACCAAGGACGGCGCGGTGTCGATCGTCGGCTACATGCCGGGGCAGTGGGATGCCCTGGCCTCGTGGATCGCCGAGGAGACCGGCAACGACGCCATCACCCTCGACACGTTCGGTGGCACGCCGGCCGCCCGCTCTCCGTACGTCGAGGCGATCGATGCGTGGATCGAGGAGCTGACGACCCGCTACACGAAGCAGGACTTCTTCGAAGAGGCCCAGCGCCGAGGCATCCCCGTCGGCCCGGTCAACTCGATCGCCGATCTCGTCGCGGATCCGCACCTCGAAGCCACCGAGGCGTGGCGCTTCGTCGAGGATCCTGAGATCGGCACGATCCGCTACCCCCGGCCGCCGATCCGCGTCGATGGTGACGCGGGGGACGTCGGCCGCATCCCGTCCGTCGGCCAGCACACCGACGAGGTGTTGCGAGACGCGCTCGGCATGACGCCGATCGAGATCGCCGGACTCAGGGCGTCCGGGACCATCTGAAGCCCGGCGGTGTTCGACGGCGCGGGCCGGCGACGCTACTCGTGGCTGTCACCGGCCGCGAGCTTCTCGTGGATGTCGACGAGCGGGGGCATCGAGAACCCGTGGCGGCGGTGCCAGTTGGCGCCGTCGATCACGAAGTCGAGGCCCGAGACGTACGACGCGTACGGCGAGCACAGGTACGTGGCCGCCCAACCGAGCTCGTGGAGTTCTCCGACCCGCTGGGCCGGCACGGTGGCGCCGCGCCGCCTCGAGGCCTCCTCACGTCCGTCACCCCAATGAGCGTCCTGGTCGTCGTGCGGGAAGACGCCCGGCGCGAGATCGTTGACGCGGATGCCGTAGGGACCCCACTCGACCGAGAGCGACTTCGTCAGGTTCGACACGCCGGCCTTGGCCGCCGCGGAGTGCGAGGCGCCGGGACCGCCGGTCCAGGCGTACGTCGCGCCGATGTTGAGGATCGCTCCGGGCAGCGCGGCGGCGATGCGGCGACGGGCGAACTCGGTCGAGCACAGGAACGTCCCGTCCAGCACGATCTGGGTCACGGCTCGCCAGGCGTTGACGCTCATGTCCTCGGCGGCGACCTGGAAGTTGCCCGCCGCGTTGTTGATCAGCACCGACACCGAGCCGAGCGCGGCCTCGATCTCGTCGAACGCCGCCTTCACCTTGTCCGGGTCGCGGATGTCGCAGGCCACACCGAGGCCCTTCGAGCCCACCGACTGCACGGCGGCCACACCAGCGTCACGGTGATCCTGCTGGCGGCTGACGACCGCCACCTTGGCACCGAGTCGGGCGAACTCGATGGCCATGCCGCGGCCGATGCCGGTGCCACCGCCGGTGATCATCACCACGTCACCGTCATACGTGCCGAGCGGCAGCATCGGCGTCCCGAAGGGGAGTGCATCGGGGACAGGCATCAGACGGGCTCCTGACAGTGGTCGGGTTCGGGGAACGCGGAACGGACCGGTGCCGGCCGCGGCGTGACGGTTGGCGGTGCGGTGTGGTGCGATCGGATGTGGCCCACGGTTCGTCGCCTCAGCGCAGCGTCCACTTGGGGCGCACCGCCGTGGCCCGGTCGACCTCGGCGGTGCCGATCGGGTTGCCCAGCTGGGTGTAGCTGAGCCCGAGCTGCAACGCCTGGCTGCGCGTCATGTCGAGCGATTCCCAGATCGCCTTCACGGTGCCTTGGATGGCGGCCGGCGGCTTGGCGGCGATGATGTCGGCGAGCTGCCGAGCCCGCGTCCAGAGCTCCTCGCGTGGCACGACCTCGCTGACCAGGCCGATCTCGAGGGCCCGCTTCGGCGACAGGCGTTCGTCGAGGCCGAGGAGCGCAATGCGCAGCACCTCACCCAGCGGGATGCGGCGGGTCATGCCGATCGGCTCGAGGGCGGCCGTCATGCCGTACGTGACGTGCGGGTCGAAGAACGTCGCATCCTCCGAGCAGATCACGATGTCCGACTCGTTGATCCAGTAGAACGCGCCGCCGGCCGCCATCCCATGGACGGCGGTGATCACCGGCTTCCACACGAAGTTCTGCTTCGGGCTGAGGTAGACGCCGGGATCCTCCTGGCTCCACACGTTGGCCTGCCGGTTGAGGCCGGCCTTGACGTCGAC
Source organism: Ilumatobacteraceae bacterium (assembly GCA_040507575.1). Taxonomy (GTDB): domain Bacteria; phylum Actinomycetota; class Acidimicrobiia; order Acidimicrobiales; family Ilumatobacteraceae; genus JALZMG01. Next base: position 11,895 of record JBEVOM010000002.1, on the reverse strand, counting down.
GCCGGTGCAGAACGCACGGTCCCCCGCCGCCCGCAGCACGACGACGTAGATCTCGTCGTCGGTCCGCACCTTGTGCCAGAGGTCGTGGAACTCCTCGACCATCGTCTGGTTGAAGGAGTTCATGCTGTCCGGACGGTTCAGCGTGACGGTCGCGACGTGGTCCTCGAAGTCGTACAGGATGGTCTCGTATGACATGTGCGGTTGCCCCCCGGCGCGCGCCTCGTCGGCCGCCTCGTAGCTCATCGAATCCGATGATAGGACGACCGGATCGGCAGCGAGCAACCCGGGGCGCCCCGGCCAATCACTTAATAAGTTGACTCATTGCAAGGTTGGTCATACTGTGCCGCGGAGGGGGCACCGCCGAGCCCAGGATCGCGGCGGTCAGACGAGCCGTGCGGATCCGTGGGATGTGATGGACAGGTGACATCGGGTGACGTGGTCAGGTGAGAGCGACGGATGGGCGCGACCGTGACCGCTGAACGCGACAACTTGGTACCTGGCCCGGTGCGCGTGCCGAAGACGGCCGAGCTCGTGGCCGAGCACATCCGCAGGCTGATCGTGCGCGGCGAGATCAGCGAGGGCGAGAGCCTGCCCACCGAGACCGAGCTGCGGGCCCAGTTCGGTGTCTCCCGGCCGATCCTGCGCGAGGCCTACCGCGTCCTGGAGGCGGAGTCGCTCATCACGGTCCGCCGAGGCGCTCGCGGCGGTGCAGTCGTGCGTCTCCCCGGCCCCGAGGTCGCCGGCACCTACGTCGGCCTGCTGCTGCAGTCGAACGACGTGACGCTCGACGACGTCTTCCGGGCGCGGATGGTGATCGGCCCGGCGGCCGTCCGCATGGCGGCCGAGCGTCGCGACCCGGAGGCGATCGCCGAGCTGCGCGCGGCATTGGAGGCCGAGCGAGCGGCGGTCGGCGAGCCGCAGGTGTACGGGGTCGTCGGCGGCGACTTCCACCACGCGCTCGTGCGGGCGTCGGGGAACAAGACGCTCCTCGTGCTGGCCGACATGCTGGTGTCGATCGTCCGCATCACGACGACCCACTTCTACAACTACAAGATGACCGACGCCACGCGCCGCGACTTCAGCCGCCACTCCCTCGACGCGCACACCGTGCTGGTCGACATGGTGGAGGCGGGTCGGGCGGCGGACGCCGAGACGTTCTGGCGTTCCCACCTCGAGTCGCTGCGCACGAGGTTCCTCGGTGCGTACGGCGAGACGACCGTAGTAGACCTCTTCCAATGAGCGCGAGGACCGGACCGGCAGGACTGCAGTTCGCCTATCAGATGCCTTTCCACCGCCACCCGCCGATCCCTGCACTGACGTCGGGTGATGCGTTGATGACGCTCGCCGAGCGGGCCGAGGCCGCCGGATTCGGCGCGGTGGCGCTGACCGAGCACCCGGCGCCCGATGCCGGCTGGCTGGCCACCGGCGGTCATCACGCGTATGACCCGTTCGTCGGGTTGGCGTTCGCCGCGGCGCGCACGACGACCGTGCGGTTGTTGACCTACTTGACCGTGCTCCCGTACCGGAACCCCCTGCTCCTGGCGAAGACCGTCGCCTCGCTCGATGTCCTGTCCGGGGGCCGGCTCACGCTCGGGGTCGGCACCGGCTACCTCGAACCCGAGTTCCGCGCGCTCGGCGTCGACTTCGCCACCCGCAATGCCCGCTTCGACGAGACGCTCGACGTGTGCGACGCGGCCTGGCGGGGCGAGCCGGTGAGCGTCGACGGCAGTGACTTCCAGGCCGACGCCAACGTCTCGCTCCCCCGGCCCCTGCAGAACCCGCGTCCGCCGATCTGGATCGGTGGCAACAGCTCGCTGTCGCGACGCCGCGTCGTCGAGCGGGCCGAGGGGTGGATGCCGCTGAACAACCGGCGCGAGTTCGTCGCCCGCCGCAGGACCATGGCCCTCGAGACGCTCGAGGACCTCGCCGGCATGCTCGACGGCATGCGCAAGCACGCAGCGTCCATCGGCCGTCCGACCGACTTCGACGTGATGTACCCGGTCAGTGCGCCCGAGGAGGGTGAGCTCGACGAGCACCGCGAGCTGCTCGCCGGTCTGGCCGACCTCGGGGTCAGCTGGGTGCTCGTGCGGGGCGTCGGCGACGATGTCGCCGACGCGAGCGACCGACTCGCTCGCTACGCCGCCGAACTGATCACCGGCTGAACGCACCCGGGTCCCGCCGCCCAGGGTGCCGACGCGAGGGCGGCGCCGCGACGGCCGGCGACGAGCGGGGGACAGCGTTCCGGGTGGCACGTTTGCGGGCGAGGATCGCCATCGTCGCCAGGCTCCCGACGACCCCGAACCCGATGGTCGCCGGGTCCCCGTGGGCGACGCCGTACGAGCCCCACAGGACGGCCTCGACCCCCACGAGCGCCCAGGTCGCCGCAGCGACCCCGCTCGGGTCCGGCGTCCGGTAAGCCGTCCAGACCGAGGGCGCGACCTGAACGGCGTACCCCGCCGCGAGCACGACGGCGATGCCGTCGGCACCGGCGGTCCCGGCCACGCCGATGATCAGGATCAGCCACACCCCGGCGGCGGCGACGGAGCGACGGGCTTCGATGCCCGTTCGCACCAGCGCAGCTGCCATCACTGCGTTCGCCCCCACCATCAGCACGGCTTCCGGGACCGCCGACCACAGCCCGCCGGACAGCGCGTACGCGCCCCACGTGAGCTCCGTCGTCAACCCGATCGTGGCGAACGACAGGGACACCCCATTGGTGTCAGCGGCGACGACGATGCGTCGCAGCTGCGGAATCGACGACACCGCGGCGATCGCAGTGGCCAGGAGGGCAACGATCTCGGCGATCATCGCAGGCACGAGTCCACGTACGCAGGCGCATCGAGCACGGTTCACACGGGCCGCCGGCGACGCGGTGGCGACCGCATCGCGCACCGAGCCGATCAGGTCGACAGCGGGCGCAGCGCGGCGTTCATGCCGGCTTGCGCCCCCACGCCTGGACGCACAGCGCCCGGATGACGGTCGTCCGGGGATCGGCGAGATGGCTCTCGACGGACTCGATGAGCAGGTCCAGGCGATGAGCACCGATGAGGTCGGCGGCCACGAGCTCGTCGTGGAAGTGACGGGCGAACTGCACCAGCAGGCCCTGGTACGGGTCAGTGGCGACGTCGAGACCGGTATGGGCCATCGACGCGACGTCCTCGAGGCCGGCGTCGCGCAACATCGTCGGGAGCTGGCGGCCGAGGTAGGGGTCGAGTCCCTTGAGGTCCCACCAGCGCCACATGACGTTGCGCAACGCCTCCCACGCCGGGTGCGGCGGCTGGCACTGCCAGCAGATCCAGTCGACCTCCTGGACGGCCACGGTGCCACCCGGGCGCACGATGCGCACGAGCTCGGCGAGGACCGTCTCAGGGTGGCGCACGTTGACCAGGAGCAGGCGGACGTGGGCGAGATCGAACGTGTCGCCGGGCAGGCCGGTCGCCATGGCGTCACCGACCACGAGCTCGACCTCGTCGAGGCCGCGTGCGATGAGGTTGTGCCCTGCGTCCGACAGCATCACACGGTCCCGGTCCAGCCCGACGACCCGCCCGGTCGGCCCGACCCGCGCCGCCAGCTCGGGCAGGATCCCGAGCGGTCCGCAGCCGACGTCGACGACCTGCCCCCCGACCTCGGGCGCGAGACGATCGAGCAGCCAGGCCGTCTCCGGGGCCAGGACGTCGCGTTGGACCAGGAGGCGGGCCCGTTCCGCGGCGCTCGGACCGAGGTGGTATCCGTCGTGCTCGCGACCGTCCGACGCCTCGTCGGCAGTGTCGGCAGTGTCGGCTCGACGAGGCAGGGTTGTCACGCAGGTCACGCGACCACTGGACCAGAACCGGTCCGGTCAGGCTTGGAGAACGGGTGACGGTCTCCTGGAGAGCGCGCCGGGAGCTACGAGGGAGCGTCGAGGTACGCGTACTCCGGCCGGGACGAGTGGGCGGTGATGTGGGCCACGAGGTCGACCGGCGGGTCGATGCGGGCCAGGCCCTGTTCGACGATGAACGCGGCGACGAGAGCGGCGACGGCCTGTGACGTCTCCAGGATCGACGCCAGCGGCGGATACCACGGGCCCGACGTCCAGATGCGCCGACGTCACGTGCACGGCGAGCGCCCGCGCCGCCTCGATGAACATCTCGTCGGCGACGCGGCTGGCCCGCGTCGTGCAGATGGCCTGGCCCATCGCCGGGAAGATGTACACGTTGGTCCCCTACGGGCGTTGTGCCATCGCCTCGACGACGTTCCGGTCGAACGCCTTCCCGACGGTGCTCACACCGATGATCGCGGTCGGACGGAGATCCTCGATCAGCGCGGCGAAGTCGGTCGACGGCGCCGAGGAACAAGGAGCGCTGCTCGGCGAGGGTCCGACATCAGCACCCCGAAGAACCCTGGGCGACCGTAGCGCCGGCGATTCTCCGGCGTTGAACTCGCGCCAGGCGCGGCCCCAGCGGCTCAGAGTCGGGATCAGTCCTCCGGGTCGGCGAGGAGGATGCGGGGGCCGGGTCCCTCGGCGGCCAGCGCGTCGCCGGGGTTGTAGAGCGGGCACACGTCGAGCGAGAGGCAACCGCAGCCGATGCAGCCGCTGAGGTGGTCGCGCAGCCGCTCGAGCATGGTGATGCGGGCGTCGAGCAGCGGTTGCCACGACGACGACAAGTGCTCCCAGTCGTGGCGGTTCGGCGTGCGCCCCTCGGGCAGGCCGCTCAGCGCCCCGCGGATCTCGTCGAGGCTGAGTCCGACCTGCTGGGCGATGCGCATGAACGAGATGCGCCGAATCGTGTCGCGGGTGTAGCGACGTTGACCACCCGATGTCCGGGCCGCCTGGATCAGGCCTTCGGCCTCGTAGAACCGCAGCGCAGATGCGGCGACGCCGGTGCGGGCGCTCAACTCCCCGATCGTCAGACCGGTGGTCGGCAGCGCGCCCATCGTTCAGCCGGGCACGGCGGATGCGACGATCGCCCGCACGTGCGGCCACGCGCTGGCGAAGCCGGGGTGCATCGCCCGCCGGTCGACCTCCCCCACGGTCAGCCACTCGACGGTCTCGGTCTCGAAGTTGAGCGCCGCGCCGAACGGTGCGTCGACCTGCACGACGACGGTCGTGTACGTCCAGTCCGTCGCCGGCGCGAACACGTGCTGCCCGATCAGCCGGGTTCCGGCCGGCGGAGCCCCGATCTCCTCGGTCGCCTCACGCAGCGCACCGTCGACGGGCGACTCGTCGAGGTGCAGCGCTCCGCCGGGACACGACCAGGTGCCGCCCTCGTGGGACCACGCCGAGCGCAGTTGCATCAGCACGCGGGCGACGCCGTCGACAGCCACGAAGACCACGCCGGCCGCCCCGTAGCGCCCCCAGCGGACATGGCCGTCGCTGCACCGGATGAACCCGTCACCACTCGTCGGTCGGCTCGGCGGTCGGCTCGTCACGCCGACACCGTGCCACAGCCACCCGCCCGCTGCCCACGCGACAGCCGGGGGCGTGATCGTCGCCATCCGATCGACACGACGGCTGTCCGTCGGCGTCACCCGAGCACCCGCAGGCGCTCGCGGACGCCGGGCTGCTCGAGGCGCCGCCGAGCGGTCATCTCGATCTGGCGGCACACCGGCGCGAAGCGTCGCGGATCGAGCGAGTCGCCACCCATCACCGCGAGGTCGTCGGCGGTCGGCTGGAACGTGACGACCGTGCTGCCCAGCGCGCGCAGCGCCGCGACCTCGCGACCGAGGGACAGGCGGGCGAACTGGCGGACGGGGAAACCCGGGCCGAAGCGGACCGCGCCCCCGACCGCCGACATGGGCGCGCTGATCAGCACGAGATCCGGACGCTCGTCAGCGACGAGGTCGGCGTTCGTGGTGGAGTGCACCGCCCCGTCCACGTACCGGTGGCCGGCGATCTCGGCCGGCTCGAAGTAGCCCGGCACCGCGCACGATGCCCGCACGGCCTGTCCCGGCGTCGTGGTCGGGGCACCCGGCCGACCGAACACGACGCGTCGGCCGGTGTCCAGCTCCACGGCGGCGATCCACAGCGGCCGGACCGGCCACGTCTCGCCGTACAGCGCATCGAACGGCTCGGCGATCGCGGCCGTCGCCACGCGGCCGGCCGGCATCACGGCAGCCGCGATCGAGCCGGGGCGGACCTCCCAGGGGGCCTGCACCGCTCGGGCCAACCGGGCCGGCGATGCCATCCGCGAGCCCGACCTCTCCCGACGCGGCCGTCCCGGTCGCGTCGGCCAGGCGATCCCGGCCCGGGCGACGATCTCGGCACCGGTCGACGAGAGCGGGCGACCGAGCGCGCGGCGGGCCAGATCGGGTGCCGGGAGCCCCGCCCGCAGCAGCGCGGCGACGACCGACCCGGCCGACGTCCCGACGAGGAGGTCGGCCTCACCGGCATCCCATCCCGTCACGTCGTGGAGCACGCCGAGCACCGCGGCGTGGAAGGCGTGCCCGACCGTGCCGCCGGCACCGAGCACGACCGCGACACGTGGGCACATCCCGACATCATGCCTGGAAGATCGGTCGAGGTCCGGTCGATCTCTTCGGGACGTGCGATCATGTCGGCATGTCGTTGCGCGTGGGCATCGTCGCCTACCAAGGCGTGCTCGCCGACGAGAGCGGCGCGTTCCGCGACGTGCTGCGGCGCATCCCCGGCTCCATCGTCCTCACCGTGGGCGCCGGACCGGGAATCGTCGCCGGCCCCGGCGGGATCCAGCGCGTCGACGTGACGTTCGACGACGTCCGCACGGCCGACGTGGTCGTCGTGCCCGGCGGCTTGGGCAGCCACCGCCACCCGGAGATCATCGACTGGCTGGATCGCGTCCACCCGGAGTGGATCCTGACCAGTTCGACCGGGTCTGCGCTCCTGGCGGCGAGTGGACTGCTGCGGGGCCGGACAGCCGCCACCCACTGGCTCGCCGGGCCGCTGCTCGAACGCCACGGTGTCACCGTGTCCGACGACCGACTCGTCGTCGACGAGCCGTTCGTGACGGCGGCCGGTGTGACCAGCGCGTACGACGCGTCCTTCGTCGTCGTGCGCCGCGTGGGTGGGCCAGCGCTCGTCGCGCGGATCCGCGCCGAGATGGCCGACGACCGCGATCCGGGCGTGTGCACCCGTCCCGTCGTCGCCCGCCGGCGGCCGGCCCGACGATCCGCCCGCGCGATCGACGTCGCGGGGTCGGTGGAGGTCGAGCTCGAAGTCACCCGTCGGCGGTGACAGCCGCCACCAGCGACGGTGGAGCACCGTCGCCCGTGGCATCATCGCCGTCATGGCCGATGTGCCGTCCCCGGACGAACACTGGTCCAGCAACGTCGTCCTCGGCAACGGCGAGACGGTCCACGTCCGCCCGATCCGTCCAAGCGACGCGCCAGCCCTCGCCGCCTTCCACGACCGCCAATCGCCCGAGAGCATCTATCGCCGGTACTTCTCGCCCCGCCCCCACCTGAGCGACGCCGATCTCGCCCACTTCACCAACGTCGACATGGTCGACCGGGTCGCCCTGGTCGTCGAGCGGTTCGGTGAGTTCGTGGCCTGGGCCAGCTACGAGCGCTGGGTCGGGCGCGACGACGCCGACGCGGCGTTCATGGTCGACGACGCGCTGCACGGCAACGGCATCGCCACACTGCTGCTCGAGCACCTCGCCTCCATCGCACGAGCGAACGGCATCGCCCGCTTCACGGCGGAGGTCCTGGCCGAGAACCGGGCGATGCTCGCCGTCTTCAACCGCGCCGGGTGGCCGGTCGAGCGCCGCTTCGAGAGCGGGGTGATCGACCTCGACTTCGCGCTCGACGAGACCGAGGAGTTCCTCGACTCCGTCGAACGGCGAGAGCAGCGGGCCGACTCGCGGGCGATGGCCCGCCTGCTGCAGCCTCGAACGATCGCTGTCGTCGGCGCCAGCGATGCCGCGGGATCCGTCGGCGAGTCGCTCTGGCGCCACGTGACGGCCGACGCGACCGGCGCGGTCTTCGCCGTCAACGCCCGCCACGACACCGTCGACGGCCGCCACGCGTGGCCGTCGCTGCAAGCGATCCCTGCCGACATCTCGCTGGCCGTCGTGGCCGTCCCCGCCGCCGAGCTCGCCGCCGTCGTCGACGATTGCATCGCCGCCCACGTCCGCGGCGCGGTCATCATCACCTCCACCGAGGGCACGAACGTCGACGTCGACGCCCTCGTCGAACGGGCCCGCCGCTTCGGTGTCCGGCTGATCGGCCCGGGGAGCATGGGCATCGCGTCGTCGAACCCGGCGATCGGGCTGCAGGCGTCGCTCGTGCCGGTCACGCTGCCGCCGGGCGGGGTCGCGATCTCGCTGCAGTCGGGATCCCTCGGCGCATCGGTGCTCCGACTCGCCGACGAACTGGAGATGGGGTTCTCGTGGTTCGTGTCGCTCGGCGACAAGAGCGACGTGTCGGGCAACGACCTCCTGCAGTTCTGGGAGGACGACGACACGACGCGGGTCGTCGCCATGTACACCGAGTCGTTCGGCAACCCCCGCAAGTTCGCCCGCATCGCCCGGCGGGTGTCACAGCACCGACCGATCGTGGCCGTCCGAACCGGCGCCGCCGCCATCGGCCCGTCGGGCGGAGCGTTGTACCAGCAGGCCGGGCTGATCGAGGTGCCGACGGTGGCCGCGATGCTCGACACGGCACGCGTCCTCGCCACGCAACCGGTGATGGGCGGCGATCGGGTCGCCATCCTCACCAACGCCCGCAGCCCCGGCGTGCTCGGCCGCGCCGCGTTGGCGACGGCCGGACTCGAGTCCGTCGACGGCCCGGTCCCCCTCGACTGGCAGGCGACCCCCGCGGACTACGGCGCGGCGATCCGTGCCGCCCTGGCCGCCGATGACATCGACGGCATCATGGTGATCCACGCGCCGCCGCTGGCCAGCGCGGTGGCCGCTCCGGTGGCCGCCATCGAGGAGGCTGCGCTCCGCGCCGCGAAGCCGCTCGTCGTCGTGCTCATGGGCGGCGTCAGCGGACCGCTGCGGTCCGGTTCGACGGTCCCGGCGTTCGCGTTCCCGGAACCGGCGGCGGCCGCCCTCGGCCGCTCGCGGGCGTACGCGACGTGGCTGGAGCAGGAGGCGGGCTCGGCATCGGCGGAGGCCGCCGACATCGACAGGACCCGCGTCGCCGCGGTGCTGGCCGAAGCGCTGTCGCGCGGAGCGGACCGGCTCGACACCGACGAGGTCGCCGAGGTGCTCGCGGCGTACGGGATCGTCGCGCCCCGGACCGTGCGGGCGCCGGTCCAGGAGGCCGTCGACGTGGCCGACCGCATCGGGTACCCCGTCGCCGTCAAGGCCGAGCACCGCCACCTCGGCCGCTCGGCGCGGGCCGGTGTCGCGCTCGACCTCGGTGACGCCGACGACGTCCGGTCCTCGGTCGCGGTCATGCTGGAGGCGATCGGGTCCGATGCCGACGTGGTCGTCGTCCAGTCGATGGTCAACCCGGGTCTCGACCTGCGCATCCGCACGACCACCGACGTCCGGCTCGGTCCGCTGGTGTCGATCGGGCTCGGCAGCTCGACCACCGACCTGGTGAGCGACGAGGCCTCACGACTGGCGCCGCTGTCGTCGGCCGGTGCCGCCGCCCTGCTCGGCGCCTCCCGCGCCGGGGCGGCTCTCGACCGCGCCGGACTGTCGACGTCCGACGTCGTCGACACGCTGGTGCGCGTCGCCCAACTGATCGGCGACCACCCGGCCATCGCGGCGCTCGACCTCAATCCGATCATCGTCTCCGCCGACGGCGCGGCGACGACGGATGCCGTGATCGACATCGTCGCGCCCCGTCTGGACCCCGGGACGATCCGCCGGCTGGAGTAGCGGGTAGACAGGAGCCATGGCGCTGACGATGGAGCACGACGAGGCCGGCCACCGCTACGTGCTGCGCGACGACGGCACCGAGGTCACGTCGGCCGACTACCGCCCGCTCGACGGTGGCCGATCGCTGATGTTCCACCACACGCTCACCCTGCCCCGCCACCGCGGCCACGGCTACGCCGCCGAACTGGTGCGGCGCGCCCTCGACGACGTCCGGGCCCATGACCGCACGGTCGTCGCCACGTGCTGGTTCGTCGACGAGTTCATCGACTCCTCCCCCGAGTACGCCGACCTCCGCGCCTGACACGAGCGGGGACACCCCGGTCGAGCGCAGCAAGACACGCGCCGCCACGGCGCTAACGAAACAGATCGCGCTCGGCGTCGCGGATGACGGCGGCCATCGTGGCGTCGTCGTCGCGTGCGTACCCGTAGCCACGCACGATGGCCACCGGCACCCGGCTGGTGTTGCCCTTGACGAGCTCGGCGGCGGCGGCCAGCTCGTCGACGACGCACAGCTCCTGCACCCGGAACTCGTGACCGTGGGGGTCGACCTGGCCGATGTAGCTCAGCAGCGGCGCGATGCCGGCGACACCGACCGCCACGTCGGTCTGTCCCTCGCGCCACGGACGACCGAACGTGTCGCTGACGATCACGGCGACGTCCCGACCCCGTTCGGTGAACCCGGCGCGGATCGCACGGGCCGACGCGTCGCAATCAGCCGGCAGCAGGACGACGCGACCTGCGGCCCCACTGGAGCTCTGATCGATGCCGCTGTTGGCGCACACGAATCCGTGGTGGGTCTCGGTGATGAGCACCGGCCCGACCATCCGCACGATGCGCCTGGACTCCTGCATCACCAGCTCGACGACGCGCGGATCCTTGTCCCACCGGGCCGCCCACTCCGCGGCGAACCCCGACGGCTGGACGGTGTCGAGCTCGACGACGCGACCCTCGGCCTTCGACACGATCTTCGACGTGACGACGACGACGTCGCCGTCGCGCACATCGGCGACGCCGAGGATCAACACGGCGAGGTCGTCACCCGGTCGGATCTCCGGCAGCCCGGCGACGCCGATGAGCTCCATGCCGGCGCACGCTATCCGGGGCAGTCGTCGCCGGAGCCGACGGTCGGCCAACATGGCCGCATGGGTACGGAGCACGTCAGCGACCTGTTCGATCCCGACGCCTGGCGTCCCGTCCCGGGGTTCGCGTTCACCGACGTCACGTACCACCGCGCCGTCGGCCAGGGGACGGTGCGGATCGCGTTCGACCGCCCCGAGGTCCGCAACGCGTTCCGTCCCCACACCGTCGACGAGCTCTACACCGCGCTCGACCACGCCCGCATGAGCACGGACGTCGGGTGCGTCCTGCTGACCGGCAACGGCCCGTCGCCGCGCGATGGGGGGTGGGCGTTCTGCTCCGGTGGCGACCAGCGGGTACGGGGCCGGGACGGCTACAAGTACTCGGGTTCCGACGAGGCCGCCGACATCGAGCCGGGTCGGGCGGGCCGACTGCACATCCTCGAGGTCCAACGCCTGATCCGCTTCATGCCGAAGGTGGTCATCTGCGTCGTGCCCGGATGGGCGGCCGGCGGCGGCCACAGCCTCCACGTCACCTGCGACCTCACGCTGGCCAGCGCCGAACATGCCCGGTTCAAGCAGACCGACGCCGACGTCGCCAGCTTCGACGGAGGCTTCGGTTCGGCGTACCTGGCCCGCCAGGTCGGCCAGAAGTTCGCCCGCGAGATCTTCTTCCTCGGGCGCGAGTACACGGCCGAGGACTACTACCGGATGGGTGCGGTCAACGAGGTCGTGCGGCACGCCGAACTGGAGGCGGTCGCGCTGGAGTGGGCGGCGGCGGTCAACGCCAAGAGCCCGACCGCGCAGCGGATGCTGAAGTACTCGTTCAACTTGATCGACGACGGCCTCGTCGGCCAGCAGTTGTTCGCCGGGGAGGCCACCCGCCTGGCGTACGCCACCGACGAGGCGGCCGAGGGGCGAGACGCCTTCCTCGAGAAGCGGCCGCCGGACTGGTCAGGAGTGCCGTATCACTTCTGACGTGGCCCCGGGGCGGCGCTGAAGCCGCACGCGATCTGGGCGCGCAGGGTCCC
>JBEVOM010000252.1:0-7026 GCA_040507575.1 Ilumatobacteraceae bacterium | reverse complement strand
GGCGACGACGGGCGCGCCGATGGTCCGCGCCACGTCCGAGGCACGCAACGAACGGCCCGGCTCACTGACGAGGACCACGCCGTCCGGTCGGCACGGGGCGGCCACCGCCCGACGCATCGCCAGGTAGCAGGCCCGGGTGACGAGGAGGCTGCGGACGTCGTCGATCTCGAACGCGGCCGCAGGGGGCCGGGTGCCGGCGTCGATCACGGGCATGTGCCGTGTCGCCAACCACGAGAACAGCTCGGGCCATCGCGGCGACTCGCGGTCGACGGGCCGTGGGCCGCGTGGGATCAGGCGGGTCGTGCGGTCGACGTCGACGGCAAGGTCTCCGAGCGCCGGGGCCGGGGCGTCGGACGCCAGCCAGTCGGACAGTCCCTGGCCCGACGGTTCGAGCATGCCGAGGACTGCCGGCAACTCGCCGTCGAGGTCGACGAGCAGCGAATCGGTCGGGCAGCACAGAGCCAACGTGGCGCTGACCACGGTGGTGCCGCTGCCGCCCTTGGCGGCGTAGCAGACGGTGACGGACACGGATTCCTCCCGGGGGAGGGCCCGGCCAGCCGGATCACGAGCCGGATGACGCTGGGCCGATGGTTCCCGGGGGATGTCGGAGGACGGCGAAGGTACCGGGTTCGGCACGCCGCGGGCAACGCAGGCGGCAACTGTCCGCGCCGATCGTCCCGATCGGGACGATCATGCAGGACAGAACCGTCTCAGCGCTCGTTGACCAGCGTCTCGCCGCGCACGTAGCGACCGAGGTTGTCGAGGAAGATCTCCGCCGCGCCCCACCCCGTGCTCGCCGTCTGGCCCGAGCTGTGCGGTGTCACGATGACGTTCGGAAGATCCCACAGCGGACTGTCGGGGGGCAGCGGCTCGGTTGCGAACACGTCGAGGCCGGCGCCGCCGACGTGGCCGCCGACCAGTGCGGCGGTGAGTGCGATCTCGTCGACGAGCTCGCCGCGACCGACGTTCACGAACACGGAGTCGGGCCGCATCCCGGCGATGACGTCCGCCGACACGATGCCCCTCGTGTCGTCGGTCAACGGCAGCGCGACGGCGAGCACGTCGACCGCCGCCGCCAGCTCCGCGAGGCGGTCGATCGTCCAGGTCTCGCACGGCTCGTCGCCGAGGATGCGCCGGCGCATCCCGATCGGCCTCATCCCGAGGGCAGCGGCCAGTCGGATGATCTCCCGCCCGATGGGCCCCATGCCGACGACGCCGATCGTGCGACCGTCGACGTCGTCGAAGTTGCGCGGGTCCCAGCGGTGGGCGGCCTGATCGGCGAGGAGGCGAGGGAGGTCGCGGCTCAACGCCAGCAGGTACAGCACCACGGTGCGGGCGATCGGCCCGGCCGACGCGCCCGATGACGACGTGAGCCGTACGCCGCGCTCGCGGAGCGTGGCGAACACCGGGTGGTCGGTGCCGGCGGAGAACGTGTGCAGCCAGCGCAACCGGGGGGCGCGGATCGCCGCGCCCATGAACCGCTGGCTGCGGGCCGGGAACGAATCGGCCGAGAAGAACGCGATGTCGACGCGCGCGAGGTCCTCGGGGGCGACGAGGTCGTCACCCTGGATGGCGACGACGTCGAGATCGGGCGCCGCGGCAGCGATGCGATCGGCGAACCGTTCGGCGACGGTGTCGGTGCAGAGGAGCGTCGAACGCTCCACCGTCACGAAGCGGACTTCAACTGGCGCACGGCGAGGGTGGCGAGGCCGACGAACGCGAGCAACAGGAGGACACGCTTCATGGATCCGGACCCTACTGAGGACCGGCCGCCCCTGTCAGCACCAGACCGGTCAGCACCAGATCAGGTCGCTGGCGTGATCGTCCTCCACCGTCCGCTCGCACGTCGGGCACCACGCCCGCAGCTCGACGGGCGTGCCACAGGTGTCGTGCCGACGGGACGCGGGGTGACCCTCGCGGTGGGCGCCCCAGTCGGCCAGCGTGGCGATCGCGCCGGCGAGGCGCCGACCGGGCTCGGTCAGCGTGTAGCGCATCCGCGGCGGCCGTCGCTCGTAGGGAACCGCGGTCACGATGCCCAGTCGCTGCAGCGCCTTCAGGCGGCTGGTGAGGATCGTCGGGGCGATGCCGTCCACGTCGGCGCCGAGCTCGCCGAACGTGCGCCCACCGTCGAGCAGGGCCCCGACCACCCGCAGGCTCCATCGGTCTCCGACGCTACGGGCGGCGACGTCGAGCGCGGCCGCGCCTGCCCGAGCATCGGGGCGGAACTGCTTGTCCTCGCGCACGACGTCAGTCTAGAGTGACTAGCAATTCGATAGTGACTTCACCTACGGGCGTGCCGGCAGCGGGTGGGCCGATGGCAGGCGCCGACGGTGTGGTCGCACAGCGACGAAGGAGTGAGCGATGGGTGTCACGGACGAGCTCGGTGGACTGGTGCGGTCGGCGATGCAGGCGGCCGGGCCGTCGGTCGTGGCCATCGGGCGCCACGGCCGGGGCACCGGCTTCGTCGTCGCGCCGAACCGCGTCGTCACGAACGCCCACAACCTGCGCGACCAGACGACGGAGGTCCGCTTCGTCGACGGTCGCAGCGTGCAGGGCAGCGTCGTCGGCAGCGATGTCGACGGCGACCTGGTCGTGCTCGACGTCGACACCGGCGATGCTCCGCCGCTCGCCTGGGACGACGGGCGCAACGTCGCGCCGGGCGACGTCGTGGTGGCCGTGACCGCCGGTCACCACCGCCGTCGAGCGGCGTGGGGGCAGATCACGGCGATCGAAGCCGGCTTCCGTGGACCGCGGGGCCGACCGATCGTGGGCGCCATCGAGCACGCCACGCCGTGCGGCCCGGGATCGTCGGGCGCGCCGGTCCTCGACGCCACCGGTCACGTCGTCGGCATCAACACCCACCGCCTCGAGCACGGCTTCTACCTCGCCCGCGCCGTCGACCAGGGCTTGCGCGACGCCGTCGGCGAGATGGCCGCCGGCCGCCGCTTCGAGCGCCTGCGCCTCGGGGTGGCGCTGGCACCGGCCGAGGTGGCCAGCCGCCTGCGGCGCGCTGTGGGCCTCGACGAGCGCGCTGGCCTGCTGGTGCGCGGCGTGGTCGATGGTTCGCCGGCGGCCGCCGCCGACATCCGCGAGGGCGACCTGCTCGTGCGGGCCGGAGATCGGGACCTCGCCGGCCCCGACGACCTCTTCGAGGTGCTGGCGACGTTGCGCCCGGGCGCCGAGCTGGTCGTGTCGCTGGTCCGCGGTTCGGACGGGCTCGACGTCACGGTGATGTTCCCCGCCGCGACGTGAGTGGACCGATCAGGGCGCTTCCGGTTCGATGATGTCGACGAGCAGCTCCATCGAGCGGATCCAGTCGGCGGCGTCGGTGCGCCAGGGTGCCGACACGACGTGCTCGACGCCGGCCTCGGTGTAGGCGTCGCGCTCGTCGCGGATCTGTGACGGGTCCATGCCCTGGGGGTCCCACCCGGTGCGGTACGAGATGACGAAGTCGGCGCCGGGTCGTCGCTCGCGCAGGTGCGACACGATCGGCGCCAGGTCCTCTGGCTCGGTGCTGATCCCCTGGTAGCCGTCACCTCGCGTCGTCGCGCGTGCGAACGCCGCCGCGCTGGAGCCACCGATCAGGATCGGGATCGGCGTCGCTGGCTGGGGGAGCACCCTGAGATCCTCGAACGCGTAGTACCGACCCTGGAACGTCGCCGGGTCGTCCGTCCACACGAGGCGCATGATGTCGATCGCCTCGTCCGTGCGAGCTCCGCGGTTGTCGAACCGCTGGTCGAGCGCAGTGAACTCGGCCTCGGACCACCCGACACCGGCGACGACCGAGAGCCGCCCCCCGCTGAGGTTGTCGAGGCTGGCCAGGCTGTTGGCCAGCTGCAGCGGGTGGTACTGGGGGATGACCAGCACCGAGGTCCCGATGCCGATCGTCGTCGTGGCCGCGGCGGCCCACCCGAGCGTCAGCAGCGGTTCGAACAAGTAGGGCGACGGGTAGCGCTGGCTGGCCGGCTGCAGCACGTGGTCGCTGACCCAGACGTCGGCGAGCCCGAGCTCCTCGGCCCGCACGGCGACCGCCCGGATGGCGTCGGGCGATGCCGCGCGTCCGTACTGCGGGAGGTGCACGCCGAGGCGCATGCCCGGCCACCGTACCGAGGACGCGGCACCGCCCTGGAGCCGGCCCGCTCCGTGTCCTCGATGACCGAGCCGGCCGGCACTCGGGAACCCGCGGTGCCGGTGATCGCGATGGTTCTGGCGGTCGATCGCACCTACCTCTACGGGCGGCGGATGTACGAGACGATGGTGTGCTGGGAGACCGCTGGCAGCGCGGCCGATGAGCCGGCCGTGTTCCGGGACTACGCAGCGATCTGGCGGGCAGCTGAGAAGATCGTGTACTCGCGGACGCTCCAGACGGTCAGCAGCTCGAGGACGCGCATCGAGCGCGATCTCGATCGAGACGCTGTGCGGCGGCTCACGGAGCCCTCGGGTGCCGACATCGCGATCGGGGGGGCCGAGCTCGCCGGCCGCGCACTCGGCGCGGGGCTGGTCGACGAGTGCCACCTGTTCGTGTGCCCGATCGTGGTGGGAGGCGGCAAACGCGCCCTGCCGGAAACGTCCGCGCCCGACTCGAGCTCCTCGACGAACGCCGGTTCCGCAACGGCGTCGTTCACGTCCACTACCGCGTCACGCGGGCCGGGCGTCTAGAAGAAGCTGCCGCAGAGCGGGGCGCGGGGCGTCGAGAAGAGCGCATCGGCGACCTCGACCGACCGGGGGTCGCGGACGTCGACGAGGCCGATCTCGGTCAGGGTGCTCCACCGGACGCCACCGAGGTAGGTCGCAGCGAGCGTGGCGACGTCCACGGCGAGGTCGGCGTCCTCTGAGCCGGCCTCGACGCGTGACGCGCCCTTCGCCTCGACGCGGTAGACGCCGTTGTTCGTCGCCACCAGCGGGTCGCGCACGGCGATGGTGACGCCACTGGTGACGACGTCGGTGTACGTGCGGTCGGCCAACGCCGACCCGACGTCGAGGAGGCGCAGCCACTGCTCGTCCCAGAGCAGCGCCACGCGATAGGCCCGCCGGTCGCGCGAGGCGAACCTGATGAGGTCGTCGACCGGTCGCTCCTCGGCCGTCCAGCTGCGCACGAGGTCCACGTCGCAGAGGTAGGCCCACAGCGCCAGTTCGACGGCGGGCGTCGCGCCGATCAGGTCGTGGACCTCGCCCTTGCCCTCGGGCAGCGTCCCCGTTCCTGACGCCCAGCTCGTCGCGTAGTGGACGTAGCCGTCGTCGACGCCGTCGAGGTCGGTGTGCACGACGACGAATCCGGCCTCGCCGCCGTCGGACAGCGCGTCGTCGAGGTAGAGACGCCACATCCACGCCGGCCGGCTGATCCGCCCAGGGGTCGTCGCGATCCGGTCGTAGAGCGCCGGGAGGGTGTCGAGGATCTGGCCCGGCGGGAGGACGCGGAACGTGCCGGGGGCGCCGCCGGTGATTGGACGGGCGGCGTGCGGATCGACGACGACCTCGAGTGCCTCGCCGGCCACACCGAAGCCGAAGCGGGTGTAGATCGTGGCTTCGCTGGCCCGCAGGCTGGCAAGGACCTGTCCCCGATCCTTGGCGTCGTCCAGGACGCGCTCCATCAGGCCGGTGGCCACACCCCGTCGGCGGTGCGTCGAGCGGACACCGACGCGCGTCACGGCGGCGGTGGCCAGCCGGGCGCCGCCCGGCACGACCGTGTCGACGGCGTAGGCGGAAGCGTGGCCGACGCAGGAGTCGCCGTCCCACGCCGACACCGAGTCGCTCTCGGTCCAGCTCTCCAGGCGCTTGGCCCAGGTCTCGTCGTCGTGGCGCGCCTGCAGCAGCGCGTCGGACGCGACTGCTGAGGCGGCCCTGAACTCGTCGGGCTCGGTCGCCCGGATGTCGATCACGACGTCAATCGTCGCGCGGGCAGCTCCCGGCGCCGCCCGACGTTTCCGTCAGACGGCGAGGAGGTCGCGCGCGCCCGTGTCGCTGGACGGGTGGCGCAGCTTGCTCATGGCGCGGGCTTCGATCTGGCGGATCCGTTCACGGGTCAGGTTGAAGTGCTCCCCGACCTCTTCGAGTGTCCGCGGCTCGCCGCGATCGAGCCCGAAGCGGAGCTTGAGGATCTCCCGCTCGCGCTCGTCGAGCGGGGCGAGGAGGCGGGCGATCTCGTCGGGCAGCAGCGCGGTGGCGGCCACCTCGAAGGGGCTCTCGGCCGACCGGTCCTCGACCACGTCGCCGAGCTCGGCATCGCCGTCCTCGCGCAGCGGCTCGGACAACGACAGCGGCTCGGCGGCGAAGCGCAGCGCCTCGGTGACCTTGTCCTCGGGCATCTCGACCTCGCGGGCGAGCTCGGACAGCGTGGCCGGCCGGCCGTACTTCAACTCGAGCCGCGAGCGAGCCTTCTGGAGCCGGGCCAGCGTGTCGCCGGCGTGGACCGGGAGCCGGATCGTGCGACCGGTGTTGGCGATGCCGCGGGTGATGGCCTGACGGATCCACCAGGTGGCGTAGGTCGAGAACTTGTAGCCGCGACGGTACTCGAACTTGTCGACCGCCTTCATGAGGCCGATGTTGCCCTCCTGAATGAGGTCGAGGAACTGCAGGCCGCGGTTGGTGTACTTCTTGGCGATGGAGACGACGAGGCGAAGATTGGCCTCGATGAGCTCGCGCTTGGCGCGCTCGGCGTCCATGTCGCCCTGGATCATCTCGCGCTGGGTGCGCTTGAGGTCGGCGACGGTGATGCCGGCGTCCTTTTCGAGCTGCTCGAGGTCGGTGCGGCAGTTCTTCTGCTGGCGCTTGTACTCCTTGCGCAGCTCTTCGGACTTTGAGGCCTCGTGCTTGGTGTCGAGGGTCTTGATCTGGCGCTCGAGCGTGCGCATGGAGTCGACGGTCTTGTTGACCTTGTCGAGCAGGCGCTTCTTTTCGCCGTTGGTGTACTTCTTGGCGATGGAGACGACGAGGCGAAGGTTGGCTTCGATGAGCTCGCGCTTGGCCTTCTCGGCGTCCATGTCGCCCTGGATCATCTCGCGCTGGGTGCGCTTGAGGTCGGCGACG
>JBEVOM010000234.1:0-5309 GCA_040507575.1 Ilumatobacteraceae bacterium | reverse complement strand
GACGGCGCCTCGTCATCGCCGCGGCGTCACCGACCGTGGTGCGCGTGCTGACGCTGGCCGGACTGTTGAGCGTCTTCGAGTACGAGGAACCACCACCGTGAGAAGGCCCGCCCACGCCGCCGGGCCGCGCGCCACACCCGGCAACTGGCGTGCGGAGCGTGGCAACGAAGAACGCTCGCAGCCTCGGCCACGCACGGAACGTCAGTCGGCGGGAACAGCCGTGATCGGCACGTCGGTGGCACCGGTGGTGCCGTTGTCGTTGCCGTTGCCGTTGCCGTTGTTGGTGAGTTGGCCGGGCGGCGTGCCGCCGTTGCCGTTGTTGGTGAGTTGGCCGGGCGGGGTGCCGCCGTTGCCGTTGTTGGTGAGTTGGCCGGGCGGCGTGCCGGCATTGCCGTTGCCGTTGCCGGTGGATTGGCCGGGCGGCGTGCCGGCATTGCCGTTGCCGTTGCCGGTGGATTGGCCGGGCGGCGTGCCGCCGTTGCCGTTGTCGTTGCCGTTGTTGGTGGATTGACCGGGTGGGTCGTCGAGCTCGTCGCTGACCGAGGGAGGCCCGGCCCCGACGCCAATAGTGAGCACGGGTGCGGTGACAGACGGTGGCGCGAAAGCTGGAGGTGCCGCCGCGTCGCGCACCGGCGGGGAGGTCGTCATCGGCACGTCGACGGATGGTGTCGTGCTGACCGGCTGTTCGGGGAGCGCCGCCGAAGTTGCGGCAGCGCCGAACGTCTCACCCAGGTCCGCTCCCGGACTCACCGCCTGACCGGGTCGCCCGAAGACCGGAGCAAAGCCCTCGAGCGTCGTTCTCGGCACGTTCACCAACTCGGTACTCGACTCGACGGCGGTCCCGGACATCTGTGCGTGCGGTGTCGGCGGGCGCCCACTGATCGGTCCCCCCAGCACGGAGACGGCCAACATCCCCGACGCGGCCACGGGGGCGACCTGCGCAGAGAGCCAGCCGACGAACTGCGCTCTGATTCCGATGGTGGCCGTGCCGACGGCACCGGCGTCGAGCGACAAGATCGGCAGAACCCGCAGCTGCTTGTTCAGACGACCGAGCCCAGTTCGAGCCTCGTCGCAATGCGCGCAGCGCTCGAGGTGTGCCGCCACACGGCGACGGCGTCGTACTCCCAGCGTCCCCCGCACGTAGGCCACGAGGTGCGTCCGGGCATCGCCGCACTCGGCGTCGAGATCGTGCGGCGCGTGTTCGGTGATCATGTGCTGGTCGAGGTAGGCGCTGGCGAGTGCCCGTCGCGCCCGCATCGCCATCATCGCGATGGCATGCGGAGTCGAGCCGTTGCCGTCGGCCAGCTTGGTGGGCGTCACGTCGTCGACCTCGGTGCGCCACAACAACTCACGCTGGGAAGACGGCAGCGAATCGAACGCGGCGCGCAAGGTCGCCGCCTCGTCGACGTACCCGTACGGGTCGTGGGATGCGGCCATCCCCGCATCGCCGTCGACGGAGTCGAAGCGACCCGTGGCTTCACGGCGGCCTCGCCGGTTGACCCGAAAGCACTCGTTGCGAACGCTGCGCATCAGGTAGGGCACGAACGATCCAACCGGACCCTTGCCGTTCTCCAGTGCCGACAACACGGAGGCGAAGACCTCCGAGACCACGTCATCGGCGTCGGCGTCAGTGCGGACGAGCGACCGGGCGACACGACGAGCAGCAGGGCCGTGACGCTCGTACAGCACCGCATAGGAACCGCGATCCCCACTTCGCACGCTGTCGATCAGCACGGCGTCGGACAGCTCTCCCAGCACACCATCCGCCGAGGTCAACATGTCAGCGAGGCCCACGGATGCCCGATACCCGAGCGCGGCGCGGCGCAACCTTTCGCTCGATGACGAGTTCTGGCCGACCAGCGTGATCGCCTCGACGATGGCGACTTGTTCACGTGTCCATTCCGTGCGTCTCATCGTCGGGATCGCGCTGATCGTGCTGGACCTCTTCGGAGGATCCGGCGGCGTCGGCGTCTTCACCTGACCACCTCGTCGGATGGCACCCGACCCAACGTCGTGTCGGGTGCCATCCGACCGTCACCCCAGACGGGCCACGCGTGTGCTCGGTGGGTCGCGCCGCTACAGGAGGTGCTATCTGGCGCTGCGTCCTCGGGAGGAGCGTCGCGGCTGCCGTCCCGGTGGGGTCGGCGGCGGGCGGCGCGGAGGCCTCTGCAATGATGGTCCGGTGGATCGTGACGAGTCCGGGCGGGGACGGCGGCGGACTGCTGACGGAGTGCTGGCGGCGACCGAGGACGTCATCTACGTCGGTATCTCCGCACTCCTCGTCGTTGCGTCCGGGGTCTTGCTGGTCGTCGCCGTGCAGGAGCTCCTCGATGTGCTCGACGGGTTGGGCGCCGATCCGGTCGTCGAGGTCCTGGACACGCTGCTGTTGCTGTTCATCTTCGTCGAGCTGCTCTCGGCCGTCAGAGCGACCGTGACGACTCGGGGTCTCATCGCTGAGCCGTTCCTCATCGTGGGCATCATCGCGTCGATCAAGGAGATCGTGGTGTTGTCGGTGAAGGCGGCCGACGACATCGGCGGTGGTGCGAAGTTCCGAGATCAGTTGTGGGAGATCGGCGTGCTCGGTGTGGTCGTGTTGCTGCTCGGCATCACGGCGTGGCTGCTGCGCCTCAAGGAACGGGAACCGGAGGAGGTCGACGGGTGAGGTCGGTCGGTCGGGCGTCACGAGCTGCTCGACACCTCGCCGCGCCGCATCGGCAGCCACCCCACGCGCCTCCGCCACGTGGCGTTCACGGGATTGACGTATCAGAACACGTGAAGACGCCTCTGGTTGCGTGGTGTCTCGTGATTGCGACGCCAAACGCCCCGATACGTTCGCAGACATGCGCAACTACGTCGACTACGACGTCCTTCCTGTCTGGAACGATGAGACCGACGAGGGCCACGGCGCGCCACTGTTCAGCCGTGTCGCACGATGGTCAGGAGTGGCGTTCCTCGCAGTCGCCGCGGGATTAGCCATCTGGACCGTGCTCGCCCGACGCAACGATGCGAATGCGATGCTCGAGGAAGCTGCTGCACCCCGACAGGTGTCCTGGGGGCCGATCGTCATTGCTGCCATAGGTGGCGTCCTCCTGCTCATCGTGGCGAGCCTCCTGAAACGGCATCGCCGGCGGGCCGCGTCCGTCATGGACCAGCTGGATGTGCCGATGGGCGGCCAGTAGCACGACGAGCCATTCCACGCGCCGACGTCAACGCTCGTGGTCCGTCGCCGGCGGGTCGCCGAGCAACTCCTCGACGACGGCGACGCTGACCTCGAGGCGGTCGGCGATCGCCGCCACCGTCAGCCTTGTGCCTGCGAGGTCTGCGACCGCTGACCGCTGGAGGTCGCGTGCTCTGCTGAGCTGGGCTGCGGCGCGTGCCGCTCGCTCGGCGCCGACTCGGAACCTGTGCTCCGGGTCGGCGACGGGAGTGTCGACGCCGGGCGTCGCCTCAGTGACGAGTCGGCGTGCATGGTCGCGCAGCGCACTGCGTACGGTCGACGGTCTGACGTCCAGCTGGCGGCTCAGCGTGCGCACGCCGGCGCCACGCGCAAGCTGCTCGCTGAGCCAGGTGTCGTCATCCAGTTGCGGTGCCCAGCGCCGAGTTCGTCCACGCAGTGGTCGCGCCCGCCGCACGCGTGCCGAGATGACGAGCCGGGCAACGTGGTCGAAGCCGACACCGAGTTGCTTGGCGATCTGCGGCACGGGAGCGCCGTGTCGGTATCGGTCGAGGATCTCCGCCGCGTCGGATGTCGAGTCCCCGCCGACTTGCACGCTGCTCGGCCGCGCCGTTTCCAGCAACGTCGTTGCTTCGTCCGGGTCGTCGGCTTCCGTCACGGGGATGCTGCGCGGGAGATGGGGCGAGCCGGCGAGCGCCCACCGCGGCGTGCCGGATGCACGTCCGCACATTGCACGTGAGGTTCAGTACAGCCGAGATGCCGGATCACCACGATTCGCACGTTCGACGGCGAAACCCCTCGGTCGGGTGACGACCCCCTCGGCGAGTCGTGCGACGACCGAGCGCTCCACTCGTGAGCCGTCTGCAGCTCAGGGACCGCCACGCCAGTGATCGATGCGGTGGTGGTCGGGTTGGAATCCGTGTTGGATGCCCCAGAGCATGGCCCGGGATCGGGAGGTGACACCGATCTTGCGGTAGGCCGAGCGGATGTAGGTCTTGACGGTGTTGATGCTGAGGTACATGACCTCGGCCAGTTCGGCGTTGGTCTTGCCTTGCGTGATGAGGGCGATGACCTCGGCCTCACGGTCGGTGAGACCTTCGGTGCGACCGGGCCAATCGAGCCCTGCGTTCACGCGGGAGCGGGGTGGAGGTCGGCTGACGACGACCTCGCCGGCAGCGACGGACTCGAGGGCGGCGACCAGCTCGCGCGCGGGCAGGGTCTTGGAGAGGTATCCGGCGGCGCCGGTGGCGAGGGCGCTGTCGATGAGAGCTGGGTGGAAGTTCCACGTGTAGACCACGACGTGGTGGGCGCACGGGTTGCGCACGAGGACCCCGATGTCGTCCTGGTCGGCCTCGGGTTGGGCGAACGAGTCGTACAACGCGATGTCGACGGTATCGGTGAGGGGCTGGTTGGTGTCGAGCTCGGCGACGACGACGCGGTCGGCGTACTGGTCGAACAGATGGGCGAGCCCGATCACGACGACGTCGTAGTCGTCGACCAAGGCGACGCTCAGCGGTGTCGTCAGCGAGCCCACAGCGCAGCATCGTAATCATCCGCAGGGGTGTACTCAACCGCCCGGACAGGTGGTTCAGTGAGGTTCACTGCTCAACGAGGAGGTTCTCATGGTCACGTTGCTCTGGATTCTTGCTGTCATCCTGGTCATCGCCGGGATCGTCACGGCCGTACGCGGTCAGCTCGTGCTGGGGATCGTGCTGGTGATCGTCGGGCTGCTCGTCGGGCCGGGCGGCGTCAGCGTCTTCACCTGAGCGGCCCGCGACGACCCAGAAGCGGCCCCTGTCCTGCGCGACGACTCCAGGGGTGGGCCGTCCGCTGCGGCCCACCCACTGGAGCGCCGGGTGGACGCATCGCGTGCCGCCCGCGGGCGATGACGCTCACCCGACCACGGATGAGTCGCCAAGGCCGTGCCGATCACCTCACGCGAAGGCGAGAAGCTGGCGGCCACGACCCCTGCTGGTACGAGCCAGCCAGGGTCGAAGGGTCGGTCGGGGAGGGGGGATTCGAACCCCCGACCTCCTGCTCCCAAAGCAGGAGCGCTACCAGGCTGCGCTACTCCCCGGACGGAATCCGAAGCCTACGCCCGCCGGACGCGGCCGCAGTAGGTCACGCGGGAAAC
>JBEVOM010000136.1:0-7101 GCA_040507575.1 Ilumatobacteraceae bacterium | reverse complement strand
CCGAACGAGATGGCGACCTCGACGCCGCCGTCCGAGGACGTGCGGGCGTCGATGCTGCGGATCGGGTGGGACGACAGGGCGGGGACGGCCCACGACCGCTGCGCGCCCGATGCCCGGTCCTCGACCCGGATCTCGTCGTCCACGACCCACACCAGCGACTCGCCGTCGGCCGACACGGTGAAGTCGCTCGGACACGCGAGGCAGTCGACGTACCCCGCCGCATCGACACCGCTCGGGGGCGCCTCGATGTCGGTCCACGTCGCGGCCGTCGTCCCAGGCACGGCGAGGGCGAGGTACGACGACACCAGCGATTCCGACCGGGTGCCGACGACGAGTCCGTCGCGGCTCAGCGACAGGCGGCTGATGCCCGCCTCGTACGTCGGGAACGTCCCGACATCGACCGTCCGCCAGCCGGCCGGATCCATGAACAGCGCCGTGACCGTCTCGGTGTACTGGTCGGGGGCCGGTCCGGTGGTGGTGACACCGTAGAGCACCGTCGGGATGCCGCCGACCGCCGCGACGTCGTGGAGCCGGTACCACTCGTCGTCGGGGAGCGCCGAGAGGAACGGTTCGACCGAGCCGTCGGGCCGCCAGATCTGCGGCAGTCCGGGCCGATCGCCGGGATCCGGACGCGGCGCCTGGAAGATGACGGCGCCACCCGGGGTCAGGAGAGCGATCTCCGCCGGCTGGTCGAGGCGGCGCACCTCCTGCCCGTGCTCGATGACGGCCGCACCGCCGTCGCCGGCCACGGCCAGCCGGACGGGTTCGTCACCCGGTGACGGGACGGTCGTGGTCGTCGTGGTCGTCGGGGTCGTGGGTCCCTCCGGAGGGACGGCGGACCCAGCTCCTCGGATGCTCGGTCCGAACGTCACGAACGTGGACGTTCCACCGGGCGTCGTCGGCGGCCCGGCCGGTTGCACCGGGACGACGAGCGCCGGTCGACTCCCCTCGAACTGCGAGTACGAGATCGCCAGCCGGCCGCCGGAGAGGTCGATGTCGTCGACGAGCGTGGTGTCGACGGCGAGCGGGACGCGGATCGGCGGGCCGGAGCTGGGGGCGATGCCGGGGAGGTCGCGGATCACGAGGTCGCCGCCGTCGAGCCAGGCGATCGAGCGACCACCGTCGTCGACCGTGAACAGGCGGGGGCACTCGTCGCATTCGCTGTAGTCCTCCTCGAGGCCGAGTGCGGCCGGTGTCAGCGACTCGGCCACCACGGCGCCCGGCGTGCCGGGGATCGCGCTGACGAACAGGGCGTGCGTGACCTCGGCGCCGGACTCGCCGACGATCAGGCCGTCGGCGGTCAGGTGCAGCCGTCGCGTGCCCCACTCCCACCCGCCGATCTGGTCGATCTCGATCGGCGCCGACGCGTCGTCGAGGTGCACCACGAACAGATCGTCACGGGTGTTGTCGGGGGTCGTCCCTGTCGCCACCGAGTACAGGACCGCCGGCCCGCGGTCGGTGATCGCGACGTCGTGCAGGCGCACCTGCCCAACGGCGTCGGCGAGGAACGGCACGGGCGTCGGTTGGTCGAGCGACCAGATCTGCGGTGTCGTCGCGCCGGTCGGCAGCACCACGAACCGACCGTCACCCACGGCGAGGGCCGTGTCGGTCGGCGTGTCGAGCCACGTGCCGGCCGGGAGCCCTGGCTCCTGCTCGACGTAGACGCCGTCTGGGCCGGCGGCCACGACGTACTGCTGGAACGCCGCCGGCCCCGATGGCGCCGGCTCGGTCGATGTGGTCGTCGTCGAGGGATCCGGAACGACGACGGTCGGCGCCGGCACGGTCGTCGGCGCCGGGCTGATGGACGTCGTCGGCGCCGGAGTCACCGGCGTGGTGTCCGTCGTGACCGTGTGCGGGCGGTCGTCCACGACGACGATCGCGACGATCGCGGCCGCTGCCGCGACCGCGACGGTGACGGCGCCACCGGCCAGCCACCACCGGCGGCGGTCGGGACCGCGTTCGGCGACGAGCAGGTCGCCGGCGTCGAGCTCGGGCGGCGGCGGCGCATCGGCGACGGCGCGGGCGACGAGCTCGCGGATGCGGGAGTCGAGGTCGGTGGTCTCAGGCATCGAGGATCCTCCGGAGGTGGTCGCGAGCCCGGGCGAGCTGCTTGCGGACGGTGCCGTCGGCGACGTCGAGGAGCTCGGCGATCTGCGCGGGTGCGAGGTCCTCCCAGTACGTCAGGTAGACGACGGCGCGCTGCTGCTCGGTCAGTTCGGCGAGGGCGCGGTGGGCGTCGACGGCAGGTGCGGTCGGGTCACCGGGGGGCGGGACAAGGGCCACTGCACGGTCCTCCCGTCGCCGGCGGCGCATGCTCGACCGGTGGTGCGACGCGCTGTGGTGCAGCACCGCCCGATAGAGGTAGGCCCGCCGGTTGGCGACGTCGCGCCAGCCGCGGGAGGAGAAGGTCGCCAGCACGGCGTCCGCCACGACGTCAGGAGCGTCGTCGGGACCGACCAGGACGGTCGCGTACCGGATGAGCTCCGCGGCGTGCCGGCGGTACGTGTCGACGTCGTCGGCCGTCGTCATCGCGCTCGTCACACCCCTTCGACGTCACCGCGACCGCATCCGGGTGACATCCGACGGGATGATCTCATGACACCAGGGCTCCGACGTGTGCGTCATGCCGGGCTCACCCGACGCGAGCGCAGCGAGCAGGCGACACCGCTCGTCAGACGTCGTCGACAGCTTCGTCGATGCGGTCGCGGGTCGCGCGAAGGATCTCGGTGTCGAGCATCGTCGACTCCAGGCGGGCCTCGTCGACGAGCAGCCACACGAACACACCGATGACCGAGCCGATCAACGGGAAGATGATGAACGCCCACAGCTGGCTGAGGGCGCTGGGGTCGGTGTCGGCGAAGATCGCCGTCGCCAGGCTGCGGGCCGGGTTGACGCCGGTGTTGTCGACCGGGATCGTCACGAGGTGGATGAGGGTCAGCGTGATGCCGGCGACCAGCCCGCCGAAGCCGGGCGCGAAGCGCCGGCCGGTGGTCGACAGCACGACGAAGACGAGCAGGGCTGTGAACACGATCTCGACGATGATGGTGGCACCGAGCCCGCTGAAGCCGTCCCGGTCCCAGCCGTTGGACGCGAACCCGCCGCGCTGCCACCCGTCACGCCCGCTGGCGATGCCGAAGATGATGCAGGCACCCATGATGCCGCCGACGAACTGGGCGATCCACGCCCAGACGGCGTGTCTGACCGTGATCTTGTTGGCCAGGAGCATCCCGAGCGTGATCGCCGGGTTGATGTGACAGCCGCTGATCGGACCGAGGACGTACGCCAGGATCAGCAGCGCGAAGCCGAACGCCAGGGCCACGCCGAGGATGCCGATGGCCTGGGCGGCGAGGATCGCGCTGCCCGGCCCGGCGAGGACGAGCACGGCCGTCCCGATGAGCTCGGCGGTGACGACCGGCACGTAGCTCGTGACGACGGTTCCGGTGTCGGCGATGCCGGCACCGACGGTCGGGTCGCCGGGACCGTCCTGCGCGACGTCCGGCGCCGGGGGCGGGACGGGATCCGCCGTCGGAAGCGGCGCGTCGGGGGACTCCATGGCGCGGACTGTACCGCCGGTGGGGTCGGGCCCCCATGGATGCCGCCGCCCCGGGGATCCGCGGCGCGGCCGATCGACGGGTCAGCGCGCCAACGTCCGCCGGACCAGCGAGATCGTCCGGCGCGCCGTGGCCTGGCGACGGGACCCATCGGGGGAGAGTCGGTGCTTCAGGCCGGGTCGCAGGATGACGGCATGCACGGCGAGCTCGAGCGCGCCCGACGTCGCCGCCGCCACCCGGCGGGGCGACCGGCCCGGTTCGGGCGCGTCGTCCGGTCGCTCGGACGGCGACCAGGGCACGTGCCTCGGCCGCGCCAGCACGTCGGTGAACAGGTCGTGGAGGTGGTCGGCCGTCCGCTTCCACGTGAAGCACTCGCCGCGAGCGCGGATCGACTCGACGGCGCGCTTGGCGGCGACGTCGTCGTGCAGCAGCAGCCACGCCGCGTCGGCGGCGCGGTGGACGTCGAACCCGTCGAGCACCGGCGCGTCGGGAGGGAGGACCTCGGCCAGGCTGGCCAGCCCGGAGGCGAGCGTCGCGACGCCGTGCGCGGCGGCCTCGAACGGCACCAGCCCGAAGCCCTCGCACGACGACGCGTAGATCACGAGACCGGCGTGGTGGTAGAGCCACCGCTTCTCGTCGTCGGTCACCGGTCCGAGCGCGACCACGTCGTCGGCGATGTCGGGCCAGGCGAGCAGCAGCTCGTCCTCGTCGCGCCGCGAGCTGCCGTGCTGGGGGGTCGGCCCGGCCAGCACGATGCGCCCGGTCCAACCCCGCTGGCGCAGCTCGTGCCAGACCCGCAGCGCGAACGAGCGGTTCTTGTGCAGGTACGACGCGCCGACGCACAGGATGAAGCGCTCGGTGTTGGCGCCGAACCCGCCGGGACGCTCCCCGACCGCAGGATCGGACGTCGCACCGGGACGGCCGCCCAGCTCGACGCCGCACGCGACGATCGCGATCGGCCGTCCGGGGCCCACGAGGCCAGCGGTCGCTGCCGACCGCCGTCCGAAATCGCTGAGGAACGCCACGCCGTCGGCCAGCGCCAACGTCGCCCGGGTGGTCGCGCGGTAGGCGGTCCAGTCGGCCTCGTCGGCGAAGTACGCCGGGTTCTCGTACGCGATCGTGTCGAGCTGGTTGACCACGAACCGGTCGGCGACGTTCCTGAGGAACTCGAGCTCGTCGGGGCGGGTGACCTGGTACGGCCGGTAGACGACGTCGACGAGCCGGGGCGGATGCCGCGCGGGCGGGGTGACGACGACGAGCTCGACACCCGGTGCGTCGCGGAGGTCCGCGGCGTACGGCGGCAGGTGTTCGGGCACGAAGACGACGAGCCGGTCGATGCCGGCCCGTCCGGCGAGCGCGCGGATGGTCTCGACCACGATGTGCTGCGTGCCCATCTCGGTCGGACCCAGGCACAGCGCGTCGATCCCGACGGCGAGACCGACCAGTGAGCGCCGGGCCGCGCCGAGGGCGTCGGCGAGGCCGGACGCGGGGTCGTCGGCAGCGTGCGCCACCGCCGCGGCGTACCAGGGGTAGCGGGCGCGCACGATGCGTTCGTGCACCTCCTGGCGCTGACGGGCGGCGGCCGTCGTGCCGAAGCTGCCACTGCCGCGGTGGTACGTGAAGACGTCGTCGGCGCACACGTGCCGGAACCCGAACGTCGTGGCCCGCTGGCTGAAGTCGACCTCCTCGCCGTATCCCGGGCTGAACGTCTCGTCGAACGTCCCGACGAGGTCGAGCGCGCGCCGGCGGATGTAGCAGCAGTGGCCGACGGCCGTCGGGATCGGCGGTCGCGTCCGTCGGCTCCCCGCGGCGACCCGTCGGGCCGCTTCGGTCGGGGTCAACCCGCCGGGCAGCGCGGGCCGCGGGTCGTTGCGGTACGGCACCGACAGGATCGTCCCGTGGTTCGTCAACGTGCTGGCCGTGGCGATCGAGTCGTGGCTCAGCGCCGCGGCCGCGAGGCGCTCCAGCCACTCCTCGCCCACGATCACATCGCTGTTGAGGAGGACGACGTCGTGTCCGGCGGTCGCCGCGAACCCGTCGTTGCAGGAACGCACGTAGCCCTGGTTGATGCGATGGCGCAGCACGACGACGGTCCGTCCGTTCGTGCGACCGAGCGCGGCGAACACGGACGGCAGCCGTTCGTCCCGGCTCCCGTCGTCGACGATCACGACTGCGACCGAGGCCGGCGTGTGAGCATCGAGCGCTTCGAGGCAGCGCACGACATCGTCATGAGCATCGTGCACCGGGACGATGACGACCGGCGACGACGCCGGACCCAGACGGTCGGCGCCCTCCGCGGCCGAACCGAGCGTGGTCAACGGGCGCACCACACGTCGTGTGGGCCCCCGCGACGGGAGTGCCCCGAGTGCGCGAATGCCGGACGTGCCATCCCACCAGCCTGGCAGGCCGCTGCGGGAGAGCCCAGGCCAATCGTCCCGACGAGGGCCCCGACGGGACGATTGACGGTCGGGCGGTGCGGGGCGTCACCTATCCTCACCGGCCGATGGCCTACTCGCTCGGTGTCGACGTCGGCACCACCTTCACCGCTGCCGCCCTGTGGCGCGACGAGCGCGTCGAGCTGCTGTCACTCGAGGCGCACCGGGTGACGGTGCCGACCGTCATCTCGGCGGTCGGGGCCGACATCCGTTTCGGCGACGCCGCCGTCAGCCGGGCGGCCAACCTGCCGGATTCGGTGGCCCGGGAGTTCAAGCGCCGGTTGGGCGATCCCGTGCCGGTGTTCATGTCGGGCGCTCCCTACTCGGCCGACCGCCTGGTTGCGCTGTTCGCCAAATGGGTCACCGACGTCGCGACGGAGCAGTTGGGCGAGCGTCCGGAGCGCGTCGCCGTCACCCATCCGGCCAACTGGACGGAGTTCCAGCGCCACCTGTTGTCGACTGCGCTCGACCAGGCGGGTCTGGCTGCGGTCGACCTGTTGACCGAGCCCCAGGCCGGCGCCCTCGACTTCGCCGCCGCAGCCAAGCTCCCGCCCGGGGACCTCGTGCTCGTGTACGACCTCGGTGGGGGCACGTTCGACCTGGCGCTGCTGCGCTGTGAGCAGGAAGGGCTCTCCCACGTCGGGG
This sequence comes from Ilumatobacteraceae bacterium, assembly GCA_040507575.1. Taxonomy (GTDB): domain Bacteria; phylum Actinomycetota; class Acidimicrobiia; order Acidimicrobiales; family Ilumatobacteraceae; genus JALZMG01. The sequence goes on along the minus strand of JBEVOM010000136.1, from coordinate 470 downwards.
AGGCGGCCGGCGTGGAGCGACTCGGCGGGATCGACTTCGACGAGGCGATGTTCCAGCACGTCCTGTCGATGGTCCCGGCCGCCGTGATCGAGCAGGTCCGCAACGATCCGACCGGCCGGCTCGCGCTGGCCCAGCTCCGTGCCCGCTGCGTCGAGGCGAAGGAAGCGTTGTCGAGCGACGTCTCCGCCGACGTCCCCGTCGTGCTGCCCGGCATGTCGTCGACGATCCGCGTCACGCGCGCTGAGCTCGAGGACATGATCCGCCCGATGCTGGGTCAGACGATCGACCTGGTCCGCCAGGTGCTCGATCGGTCTGGTCTGACCGCCGACGCGCTGTCGGCCGTGCTGATGATCGGCGGCTCCTCGCGGATCCCGTTGGTCGCCGAGCTGGTCGCCTCTGAGCTCGGCGTCCCCGTCCGGATCGACGCCCATCCGAAGCTCGTCGTCGCTCGAGGTGCCGCCCGATGGGCA
>JBEVOM010000127.1:0-24959 GCA_040507575.1 Ilumatobacteraceae bacterium | reverse complement strand
ATGTATACAACTCTAATACAAGTGCCGAGTCCTCACCAACCCGCCGAGTGGACCGTCGACCTGCCGCGTTGGCTGGTCGTCGACCACGTGCAGCTGGCGTTGCCGGCGGGCGGCGAGGACGCGGCGCGTGCGTTCAACCAGGACGTCCTCGGGCTCGCCGCGGCGTCCACGCCACCCATCATGGCCGCTCGCGGCGCGTGCGGGTTCGAGGTCGACGCGGTGACGATGTGCCGGGGCGACCCGTTGGGCGATCGCACGGGACGAGCGCGGTGAGACGGATCCGCTACCGGGAGATCGCCGGTGCGATCCGGGATCTGGCCGCCGCCGGCGGTCCGGGTTCGCTCCTGCCGAGCGAGTCGGAGCTGTCGGCCCGCTTCGGCGCCAGCCGGGTCACCGTGCGCCGGGCGTTGGAGCTGGTCAGGGACGAGGGGTTGATCGCCGCCCGGCAGGGGTTCGGCTGGTTCGTCGCCACCGAACCGCTGCGCCAGCGGCTCGAGCACCTCGGGACGATCGAGGAGCAGCTGGAGAGCGGCGGCCGCCAGGCCGAGCGGCGGATCACCGAGTTCGCGTTCACGACGCCGCCCGAGCGGGTCGGGCGGATCCTCGGCGTCCAGCAGGTGCTGCGGGTCAAGCGGGTCAACCTGGCCGACGGTGAGCCGTTCGCCGTGGTCACGGTGTGGTGCCCGGCCGAGCTCGGGGCGTCGCTGTCGCGCGAGGACGTCGAGCGCCATCCGTTCTACGAGCTGCTGGACGTCCCACTGCGCGGGGCCACCCAGACGATCGGGGCCGACGCCGCCGAACCCGTCGACGCACGACTGCTGCGCGTCCCGGTCGGGGCGCCACTGCTGCGCTGCCAGCGGGTCACGACGGACACGAGCGGCCACCCGGTGCTCGTCAGCGAGCACCTGTTCCCCGCCCACCGCACCGAGTTCGTCGTCGAGCTCCCGTACGCCGCACCGTCGATCAGCCCCGCCGGCCTCCGCCTCGTCGAGTGACCTCGGGCCCGCCGTCGGCTCGCCGACGTTCCCGGGACGGCCGTCAGTCGGGGTGCGCCAGAAGGGTCTCGGCGGCGGCCGTCGGGGTGATCCGGCCGTCGCGGACGTCCTGTTCCAGTTCGCGGGCGCGCGTCCGGTTGGCGGCGCGGAAGCGGGTCAGGAGGCGGTCGTCGATGGTCGCCCACATCCACCGCACGTCCTGACGCCGGCGGTGCTCGGCGAGCCGGCCGGTGCGCTCGAGGTGGCTGCGATGGGATCGCAGCTGGTCCCACACCGTGTCGAGGTCGATGTGCTCCGCCGCGCTGCACGTGAGGACCGACGTGGCCCACCCGTCGTCGGACGGAGCGACGAGGTGCAGCGCCGCGGCGAGCTCCCGGGCGGCCGCCTGGGCCTCGATGGCGTGCGTGCCGTCCGCCTTGTTGACCGCGATCACGTCGGCCAGCTCCAGCACCCCCTTCTTGATGCCCTGCAGGCTGTCGCCGGTCCGGGCCAGCGTGAGCAGGAGGAACGTGTCGACCATGTTGGCGACCGTCGTCTCGGACTGCCCGACGCCGACCGTCTCGACGAACACGACGTCGAACCCGGCCGCTTCGACGAGCACGATCGTCTCCCGCGTCGCCCGGGCCACCCCGCCCAGCACGCCGGCGCTCGGCGACGGCCTGATGAAGGCGTGGTCGTCGACGGCGAGCCGGTTCATGCGCGTCTTGTCGCCCAGGATGCTGCCGCCCGTGCGGGTCGACGACGGGTCGATGGCGAGCACGGCGACCCGGTTGCCGCTCGCCGTCAGATCGCTGCCCAACGCGTCGATGAACGTCGACTTGCCCGCGCCCGGCACCCCCGTGATCCCGATGCGGTGAGCCCCGCCGGCCCGCGGCAGCAACCGCACGAGCAGCTCCTGGGCCAGCTCCTGGTGGTCGCGTCGGGTCGACTCGACGAGCGTGATGGCCCGCCCGAGCGTCGTGCGGTCGGCGGCGAGGACGCCGGCCTCGTAGTCGGCGACGTCGATCAGCGCGGCGATGGTGTGCTCACGGGTCAGGCGCGTTGGCGCAGCTCGTCGAGGAGCTCGACGGCGGCGTCGGCGATGACGGTGCCTGGTGGGAAGATCGCCGCGGCGCCGGCGGCCCGCAACGCGTCGAAGTCCTGCGCCGGGATGACGCCGCCGGCCACCACGAGCATGTCGTCGCGGCCGAGGTCGTGCAGCGCCGCCTTGAGCTGCGGCACCAGCGTCAGGTGACCCGCGGCCAGCGTCGAGACGCCGACGACGTGGACGTCGGCCTCGACGGCCTGCCGGGCGACCTCCTCCGGGGTCTGGAACAGCGGTCCGACGTCGACGTCGAAGCCGAGGTCGGCGAACGCGGTGGCGATCACCTTCTGGCCACGGTCGTGGCCGTCCTGACCCATCTTGGCGACGAGGATGCGAGGACGCCGGCCCTGGACCTCGGCGAACTCCTCGACGAGCGCCCGAGCCCTCGCGACGTTCGGTGACTCGCCGACCTCGTCGCGGTACACGCCGGAGATCGTACGGATCGCCGCGGTGTGCCGTCCGAACACGACTTCGAGGGCGGCGCTGATCTCGCCGACCGTGGCGTGGGCCCGAGCGGCGTCGATCGACAGCTTGAGGAGGTTCTCGTCGAGCCCCGGTCCTCGCGACCCGTCGACCGATGCCCGTGCCGCCGAGGTCAGCCGGTGCAGCGCCTCGTCGCAGGCCGGTTGGTCGCGCTCGGCGCGCAGGCGGGCGAGCTTGGCCAGCTGTTGGGTCCGCACCGACGTGTTGTCGACCCGGAGGACGTCGATGTCGTCGGCCGTGTCGGGTCGGAACATGTTGACGCCGATGACCGGCTGGCGACCCGAATCGATGCGGGCCTGGGTCTTGGCGGCTGCCTCCTCGATGCGCAGCTTCGGGATCCCGGCCTCGATCGCCGCGGTCATGCCGCCGGCCTCCTCGACCTCCTGGATGTGCGCCCACGCCCTGACCGCGAGGTCGTGCGTGAGTCGCTCGACGTAGTAGCTGCCACCCCACGGGTCGATGACCCGACACGTGCCCGATTCCTGTTGCAGGAGCAGCTGGGTGTTGCGGGCGATCCGAGCGGAGAAGTCGGTCGGCAGCGCCAGCGCCTCGTCGAGCGCGTTCGTGTGCAGCGACTGGGTGTGACCCTGGGTCGCGGCCATCGCCTCGACGCAGGTGCGCACGACGTTGTTGAACACGTCCTGGGCGGTCAGCGACCAGCCCGAGGTCTGCGAGTGCGTCCGCAACGACAGCGACTTGTCGCTGCTCGGATCGAACTGCTTGACGAGCTTGGCCCACAGCAGTCGGGCGGCGCGCAGCTTGGCGACCTCCATGAAGAAGTTCATGCCGATCGCCCAGAAGAACGACAGCCGCGGCGCGAACGCGTCGATCGTCAGCCCGGCGCCCAGGCCCGCGCGGATGTACTCGACGCCGTCGGCCAACGTGTAGCCGAGCTCGAGGTCGGCGGTCGCTCCGGCCTCTTGCATGTGGTAGCCGGAGATCGAGATCGAGTTGAACTTCGGCATCTCCGTGGACGTGTACGAGAAGATGTCCGAGATGATCCGCATGGACGGCGCCGGCGGGTAGATGTACGTGTTCCGGACCATGAACTCCTTGAGCACGTCGTTCTGGATCGTGCCCGCGAGCTGGGCCGGCGCGACGCCCTGCTCCTCGGCGGCGAGGACGTAGAGCGCGAGCACGGGCAGCACCGCGCCGTTCATCGTCATCGACACGCTCATCTCGTCGAGCGGGATGTGGTCGAACAGCTGGCGCATGTCGAGGATCGAGTCGATGGCGACGCCGGCCATGCCCACGTCGCCGGCCACCCGCGGGTGGTCGCTGTCGTAGCCGCGGTGGGTGGCCAGGTCGAACGCCACCGACAGGCCCTTCTGGCCGGCGGCCAGGTTGCGGCGGTAGAACGCGTTGGACTCCTCGGCGGTGGAGAACCCGGCGTACTGGCGGATCGTCCAGGGCTGGTTGACGTACATCGTCGGATACGGCCCGCGCAGGTACGGGACGATCCCCGGGTAGGTGGCGAGGAAGTCGATGCCGGCGAGGTCGGCGGCCGTGTAGAGCGACGCGACCTCGATGCCCTCCGGCGTCTCCCAGACGTCGCCGGCGTCCGGCGGCGGGGTGCTGGTCGAGCGGGCGACGCCGTCGTGCAGCGGGATCGTGGCGAAGTTCGGGATCATGGCACCTGCAGCCGATCGAGGAGGTCGGCGAGGATCTCGTGCACGTCGCTGCCCATGGCGAGCGAGCGCTCGATCCCGGCCTGTGGTTTGCCGGCGATGTAGACGACCTCGGCGGCGGCGACGTCGAGGGCCTTCGCGACGTCGGCCGCCTTCTCGGCGTAGACGGCGTCGCTGGAGCAGAGGCAGGCGACCGTGGCCCCGACGGTCGTGAAGGCGTGGGCGATCTCGGCCGGATCGTCGGTGACCGGGCCGGCGATCGTGGCCAGGCCGCCGACCTCGAGGAGGTTCTTGGCGAACGTGTACCGCGGCGTGAACGAGGCCGGGCTCCCGATGGTGGCCAGGAACACCGCCGGCCGCGTGCCGCGGGCCGTCGTCGCCCGGTCGACGCGCCGGCGCAGCTCCTCGATCTTGGAGGCCCACCGGCCGGGCGTGGCGACGGCGGTGTCGGACGGCGACGGCTCGTCGATGTTCGGGAACTCGGTCACGCCCGTGAGCGGCGCGGCCCTGGTGTCGATGTCGTGCTCGCGCGCCGATCGGGTCGCCCCGAGCTGCTCGGCCACGATGCCGGCGGCCGCCGCGGCGAGGAGCCCGCCGGCCTCCTCGATCTGCTGGAAGCACGCCCACGCGGCGTCGGCCAGCTCGTCGGTCAGCCGTTCGACGTACCACGACCCGCCCGCCGGGTCGATGACGGTGCCGAGGTGCGATTCGCGCAGCAGGATCGACTGGGTGTTGCGTCCGACCCGGCGGCCGAGCTCGGTGGCCTCGTCGCCGCGGAGCTGGTCGTGGGGGAGGACGGTGACGGCGTCGGCGCCGGCGACCCCCGCCGCGAAGCACGCCACCGTCGAGCGCAGCGCGTTGACCCACGGGTCGTAGGCGGTCATCATCGCCGTCGACGTGACGGCGTGGATCGGCGTCGTCGATGCGGCGGCGGGATGGCCGAGTGCGTCGGCGATCCGGGCCCAGACCACCCGGGCGGCCCGGAACTTGGCGATCGTGGCGAACTGATCGGCCGTCGCGGCCAGCCGCAGCTCGATGCGTCCGAACGCGCCGGACACGTCGACGCCACGTGCGTCCAGTGCCCGCAGCAGCTCGACGCCGGCGGCGATCGTGCAGCCCAGCTCCTGGCCGTCCGACGCACCGGCCTCGTGGTAGCGGGTGCCGTCTACGGTCACGACGCGGAGGGCGGGCCGATCGCCGCCGAGGCGCGCGATCCATGCCGCGACCGCGTCGAGCTCGCCCGGTGCCGGCGTGCCGCCGTCCATCGCGGCGACGCCGATCGGATCGGCGCCGAGCGAGCCGGCGCCGGCGGCCGGGTCGAGGCCGGCGCGCTCGAACAGCGCCACGAGCGCTTCGGCGGCCGCCGTCCACCGCCCGCCGGCCCGCAACGCGACGGGGGCCAGGTCGAGCAGCACGCCGTCCAGGGCCGCGGCGAGCGCGTCTGCGTCGACGGTGGCGAGGCTCGTCACGTCGAGCAGGATCGATGTCGCGCCCCGCTCCAGCTCGGTGACGGCGCGGCCGCCACCGGCTGCCGCATCGACGAGTTGGCGCACGTCCCAGCCGCCACCGTCGCGCTGGGTCGTGATCGGCACCGTCCGGCCGTCGGGCGCGTCCGATGCGGTGTAGAGCGGTTCGATCGTGATGCCGTCGTACGTCGTCGAGCGCAGCCGGGCGATGGCCGCCTCCGGGGTGAGCCCGCCCTTGCGGTCGAGCGCCCCGGCGACCGCGGCGAGCCAGCGGTCCTCGTCGGGCTGCGGGAACTCCCCGGCGAGCACGAGATCGTCAGCGGCCGTCGGCCCTTGTGCCATGGAGCAAGGTTAGGGGCCGGGTCGGGCGCAGGAAGAGTCCCGGTTGTCACGTGTCGGCGCGCTCGGCCAGCCAGGTCTCGTGGCTGGCGATCACCCGCGCCCAGAGCGCGTCCAGCGCGGCGGGTGGCGCATCAGGTCGGATCGCGAACTCGTCGGCCAGGAGGGCGAACCAGTCCTCGCGCCGATCGACCGTCTCGGTCACCGTGTCGGCGCCCGTCCGCCTGCTCATCACGCACCCGCGCAGGATGTCGGTGCCGTCGCCGCGCCGCAACTGGGCGGTGACCGTGCCGGCGAAGCTCGAGTCGGGCGATGTGGACAGGAACGTGTGGCGCTCGGTGAACACGTCCATGTCGACGGCTCCGGCACGGAAGCTCATGCCGGCGAACGACCCCGTGGGATCGTGGTCGAGGTGCCAGTCGCCGACGCCGTCGTCGGTCTCGGCGAGCACGAACGTCATCGGGCCCTGGCCGTACGTGCCGGGAAGCAGGGGCAGGGGATCGTGGAGGCCGTCGCCGAGTCCGGCGTCGACGTACCACCGACCGCCGGGGTTGGCGTCGGTCGGCAGGTCGTGGACGACGAGCACGAGGTGGTTGGTGAGCGCGTCGACATCCGGGCCGTCGGTCCCGTGGACGCCACCGACGTGCCGGGTCACGCGGTAGCCGAGATCGCCGAGCAGCAGCGAGAGGGCGCCGTTGAGCTGGTAGCAGTAGCCGCCTCGACGGGCCGGTCCGACGCGCCGCAGCGAGTCGGCGGGGTCGATGCCGAGGCGTTCGTCCATGTGGATCCACACCGTCTCGTACGGCACCCGCTCGACCTGCGCCCTGTGGATGCGGGCGAGGGCGTCGGCCGACGGTGGTTCGGCGTCGAGTCCGAGTCGGGTGAGGAGCGCGGCGGCGTCGGGGGTCATCCGACCGGCACGATGGTGACCGGGATCGCAGTCATCACGGGCATCGCGTTGATCGTCTGGACTCCGTGGCGCAGGCTCAGCAGGCGCGTCGGGTTGGCGCCGTGGACGAGCGGGTCGTCGTCACCGTCGGCATCCGGCAGCCCGCCGAACGCGTGGGTCATCGACACGACGCCGCGGCGCATCGTCGAATCGGCCTGCATGACGGCCGTGATGCGACCGTGCCCGGACGCGATCGTCGCGACATCGCCGGCGACGAGACCGAGGGAGGCCAGGTCCTGGGGGTGGCAGTGGCAGGGGTTGTAGGGGTGGCGGGGGAGTCCCTCGATGCGGGTGCCGAGGCTGTTGATCGTCTCCTTCGTGCGCCGCACCACGAGGCGGTAGGGCTCGCCGTCCGCCGACGGTCCTGCGGCCCACATCGTGTCGAGCTCGGCGGCGACATCCGCGGGGAGCAGCGCGAACCGGCCCGATGCGTCGTTCGTCGGTGGGCCGACGCGCGGCGGGTCGAGCTCGGGGTAGACGGCACCGTGCTCGTGGGCGGCGACGTCGGCGAGCGGCACGCGGGATCGGCCGGCGAGCGATGCCAGGACCTCGTCGGTGCTCGGCACGTCGGACGCCGGCGGGTACTCCCGGCCGAAGACCCGCACGGTGTGACCGCCGGCCCAGGCCAGCCGCAGCCAGAACTCCCAGTCGTCGATGACATCGGCCGGAGGCTCGACGATGGCCGGTGTGACCATGGCGAAGGGTTCCTCGAAGACGCTCTCGAACACCCGGCTGATGTCGGGTCGCTCGAGGTGCATCATCGGCGCGACGACGTAGTCGGCGAGCCGCGCCGTCTCGCTGAGGAACGGGTCGACGGTGACGAGGAGGTCGAGTGAGGACAGCGCCTCGACGGCAGCCGTCTGATCGGGCATCGCGGCGGCCGGGTTGCCGCCCGACACGAAGAGGGCCCGGATGCGGTCGGGTCCCGGTTGCAGGATCTCGTCGACGAGCGACGCCGTCGGCAGCTGGCCCTTCAGGAGCCCGTACCCGAGCCGGCTGCGGTAGCCGTGCTCCCACGTCCTGTCCGGCGCGATGACCTCGGCCGGCGGGGCCTTGACCGAGGAGAACACGGCGGTTCCGGCGATCTGCTCGCCTTCGCGCGGGAAGCGTCCGCACACCACGTTGAGCGAACGGATGAGGTGCTCGGCGAGGTTGGAGTCCGGTCCCATGTCCGGTCCGGTGCCCGACAGCGCCATGCCCGAGCCGGCGGTGCCGAACATGTGCGCAGCACCCTCGATCTCCTCGCGGGTCAGGCCGCAGCGGTCGGCGACCAGTTCGGGCGTGCACCGCTCGACGGCGCGACGCAGGTCGTCGACGCCGTCCACCCACCGTTCGCAGAACGCCGTGTCCGTGAGGCCGTCGCGCAGCAGCACGTGGAGGAGGCCGGCGAACAGGGCGGCGTCGGTGCCCGGTCGCAGCTGGAGGTGGATGTCGGCACGCGCCGCGACCTCGGTGCGACGGGGGTCGACGACGATCAGCTGCAGCCCGCGCCGCTTGGCCTCCTGCAGGCGACGCGTCGGGTCGTGGATCGGGAAACCGGTGAACTCGCCACCCTGCAGGGAGATCGGCGGGTTCGTGCCGACGAGCATCCAGACGTCGGCGGTGTCGAAGCGCTGGATCCCGGCGGCCCACGCGCCGAGACGGCCGTCGGCCACCCACATCGCCGACTGGTCGATCGTCATCGTCGAGAAGCGCTTCGGCGAGCCGATCGTCGACCACCACGCCGCGGCGAACGGCCCGGTCAACGTGGCGAACGCAGACTGCGTCCCCGAGTACAGGCCGACGGACCCGGGGCCGTGGGCGTCGACGACGTCGCGCAGCCGGGCGGCGATCTCGGCGACGGCGACGGCGGGCCCGATCGGCTGGCGGATGCCGTCGACGCGGCGCAGCGACGTGTGCAGCCGGCCCGGAGCGCTCAGGAAGTCGCCGATGTGGCGGCCCTTCGGGCACGAGAAGCCGCGGGTGAGCGGGTTGTCCTGGTCCCCGACAGCCCGCACGACGCGGCCGTCCTCGACGTCGACGACCAGTCCGCATGTGGCCGGGCAGATGCGGCAGTAGGTGACGCGGCGCTCGATCGTCGCAACGTACCGCGGACCGGACCGATCTGGGTGGCCGGCGTGACAGCGGTTGTCCTGGAGGCCGCCCAGATCGCCGTGAGGACGTCGTGGGTGACGGCCTGGCTCGTCCGCGGTCGCGGCCGGGGATTACACCGGGCGCATGAGGCCGCGACGGTGAGGTTCGGGATCTTCTACGAGTTGCAGCTGCCCAAGCCGTGGGGCCGCGACGACGAGTACCGGCTGCTGAACGACGCCCTCGACCAGGTCGAGCTGGCCGATCGGCTCGGCTACGACTACGCGTGGGAGGTCGAGCACCACTTCCTCGAGGAGTACAGCCACTCCTCGGCGCCGGAGGTGTTCCTTGCCGCGGCGAGCCAGCGGACGAAGCAGATCCGCCTCGGTCACGGGATCATCCAGTTGACCACCAACCACCCGGCGCACGTCGCCGAGCGGGTCAGCACGCTCGACCTGCTGAGCCATGGCCGCGTCGAACTGGGAATGGGGGAGGCGGCCAGCGTCACCGAGCTGCACCCGTTCGGCCGGCGCTTCCGGGACAAGCGGGCCGTCTGGGAGGACGCCGTGCGCTGCTTGCTGCCGATGTTCTGGGAGGAGGGTTGGGAGTACCACGGCGAGTGGTTCGACTTCCCGTTGCGCAACGTGATCCCCAAGCCGCGCCAGCAGCCGCACCCGCCCCTGTGGGTCGCCTGCAGCCAGCTCGACACGATCGAGATGGCCGGGCGTCGCGGGCTCGGGGCGCTCGGCTTCCAGTTCGTCAGCGCCGCAGCGGCGGTCGCCTGGGTCAACGCCTACTACAACTCGTACGTCAAGCGGCTCGACCCGCTCGGCCCCTACCGCACGAACCCCAACATCGCCGTCGTCAGCCAGTTCATGTGCGCCGAGACCGACGAGGAGGCCCAGCGGCGGGCCGACGGTTCGTCGTTCTTCCAGTTCGCGCTGCGCTTCTACAGCGAGAAGGGCCCGGTCGTTCCGGGCACGACGAGTCTCTGGGACGAGTACCAGTCGTGGAAGCAGACCCCGGCGGGTCAGCAGGCGCAGGGCGGTCTCGTCGGCTCGCCGGCCACGATCCGGGAGCGGCTGCACCGGTTCGCGCAGTCCAACGTCGACCAGGTCATCTTGCTGAACCAAGCCGGTCGCAACCGCCACGAGCACATCTGCGAGGCCCTCGACATGTTCGCCGCCGACGTGATGCCCGACTTCCACGCGATGGAACCCGAGCACGCAGAGTGGAAGCGAGGGGTGCTCGCTGGGGAGATCGAGCTCCCCGAGATCGACACCGATCCGTACAACGTGATCAGCCCGCGCTCGCCGAAGTGGAAGCCGGGCATGGCGATCCCCGCGGTCGGGAGCTGAACGTCGACTACGGGCCATCGGTGTCGCCGAGGCCGACCAGTGTCGTCCGCAGCAGCTCGACGAGCTGGGCCTGCTGACGGACCGACAGCGGAGCGAGGATCTGCCGCTCCGTCGCCATGTGCGTCACGACGACCTCCTCGACCGTCGTGCGGCCCGACGCCGTGAGTCGGACGATCACCTTCCGGCGGTCCGTCGCGCTGGCTCGTTCGACGAGGCCGCGCTCCTCGAGCCGGTCGATGCGGTTCGTGATCGCGCCGGTCGTGACCATCGTCTGACGCACCAGCTCGCCGGCGGCCAGTTCGTACGGGGGACCAGTGCGGTACAGCGTCGCCATCACGTCGTACATCCAGCTCTCGATGCCATGGCGGGCGAAGTTCTCGGCCAAGGCCCGGTCGACGAGCAACGACAGACGGGAGAGGCGGCCGATCACCGTCATCGGTCCGATGTCGATGTCGGGGCGGGCGAGCCGCCACTGCTCGGTCATGCGGTCAACGGCGTCGCGCGGCGTCTTCGGCACGGCGCCAGCGTAGTCGACCGAGCGCAGTTCACTTGACGTTCAGTATCTTGATATTAAGATACTGAACATGAAGACGAAACCCGCTGAGGCTCGACCAGCTGGGATGGCGGTGGCGGCCCGCACGGTGCTCGCTCCGATCGCATGGGGCACGACGTACGTGACGGTCACCGAACTGCTCCCGCCCGGACGACCGCTGCTCGTCGCCGCCGGGCGGGTCGCGCCGGCCGGCTTGGTGCTGCTGGGCGTCGGCGCGCTCGTCTCGAGGTGGCGGCGGCGGGGCGCCGAGTGGTGGCGCACGGCGGTGCTGGCGACGTTCAACGTGGCCGTCTTCTTCCCGCTGCTGGTCGTCGCCGTCTACCGCCTGCCCGGTGGGGTGGCGGCGGCCGTCGGTGGCCTCCAACCGCTGCTCGTCGCCGTGCTCACGAGGGTGGTCACGGGACGGCGGACCCGGCCGCTCGATCGTGCGGTCGGCCTGGTCGCGGCGTTCGGGGTCGGCCTCGTCGTCGTCCGCCCCGGTGCCGGCCTCGATCCCGTCGGTGCCCTGGCCGCCGTCGGCGCCAACATCTCGTTCGCCATCGGTGTCGTGCTCACGAAGCGCTTCCCGACGCCGTCGAACCCCGTCGCCGCGACGGGCTGGCAGCTGGCGATGGGCGGCGCCGTGCTCGTCCCGCTCGCGCTGATCGTCGAGGGTTCGCCGCCGCCCATGACCGTCGGCAACCTCGCCGGGTTCGCGTTCCTGAGCCTCGTCGGTTCGGCCGTCGCGTTCGTGCTGTGGTTCGACGGCATCCGTCGGCTGCCGTCCGCCGCCCCACCGTTGCTCGGACTCGCCGCGCCGGTCACCGGCGCCGTGCTCGGCTGGATCGTGCTCGGGCAGTCGTTGTCGACGGTTCAGCTCACCGGGTTCGCCGTGACCATCGGCGCGATCGTGTACGGGGCGCGGATGGGCGGCCCGACCGACCTCGGGGCCGGCGGCGACGTGGCGTCAGCCCGGGATCTCGTCGGGAGGAACGTTGTCGGCGAGGTGGCAGCGGAACAGTTCGAGGGCGCTCGGCGCCACGAGCCCGTCCCATGTGCCGGAGTCCCACATGTGGCCGCGCTCGAAGGACTGTGAGCAGTGGATGAACGCCGACGCGACGGCGACGCCGATGGCGAGCTTCGGCGGACGGCCACCCGGTTCGGCGACGACGGCGAGGACGTCGGGATCGGTGGTGGCCCAAGCCTGTCCCTCGATGCGCAACGTCTCGTCGCGGCCCGGGATCACGAGGAGCATCCCGACGTGGGGGTTGGCGACGATGTTCGTCAACGAGTCGACGAGGTTGTTGCCGACGACGTCGGGGAACGCCAGACGCCGCTCGTCGAGCACCTTCACGAAGCCGGGCGGCCCACCTCGCGGCGACACCGTGCAGCGACCCGCCAGATCGGCGGTGGCCAGGAACAGCATCGGCGAGGCGGCGATGTAGGCGGCCGTCGGCTCGGCGATGCGGTCGGTCTTCTTCTTGGCGACGAGCCTCGCCGGTGCCCGGTACCGGGTCCGCAGCTGGTCGACGTCGGAGATCACGTGGCCGAAGGGGATCGTGGGTGGCGAGGTGGTCGTGGGTGGCGAGGTGGTCGTCACGCCGCCAGTCTGGCGGCTGCGGACCCACGGCCGCGGGTCGGACAGGTGTCGGCGAATCCGGTGGTGGACGCCTACGATCCGTCCGACGACCAGGGGGATCCAATGGAGCTGCCGAGCTACGACGAGCTGCGCGCCCGCACCGACGGTGCGCCCGCAGGCACCGCCTGGGGCGTGTTCGGCGACGACGACGAGATCGGCACGATCAACCTGCTCGACTCCGGCCGGGTGCTCGCCGGGCTGGCCGAGGCCCGACTGGGCGAGGTCCATTCGCTGAACTGGGACATCGGGATGCCGGCGCCGCACCCGTACCGTGTCGTGCCCGTGCGGGTGCAGACGGGCGCCGGCACGTTCGCCCGCGACGACCACGTCGAGCACCTCCACCTGCAGTTCTCGAGCCAGTGGGACGGGTTGCGCCACATCAACCTCGACGGCACGTTCTACAACGGCGTCGATGCGGCGACCGTCGACGATCCCGACTCGACCGTGCTCGGCATCCAGCACTGGTCCCGGCGGGGGATCGTCGGTCGCGGGGTCCTCCTCGACGTCGCCCGCCACTGCGCGGCGACCGGCCGCCCGATCGACGTCGGGGACACGTTCGGGATCGACGTCGCGCTGCTCGACGAGGTCGTCGCCGCCCAAGGCGTCACGATCGAGACCGGCGACATCCTGCTCGTGCGCACCGGGTGGGCGGGCTGGTTCGAAGGTCTCGAACCGGCCCAACGGGGGGCCCGCTTCACGCAGACGTCGGGCCAGCCGGGGCTGGTGGCCGACGAGTCGACCGCGGCATGGCTGTGGGACCACCACGTCGCGGCCGTCGCTGCCGACAACATGGCCGTCGAGCTGGCCCCGCTCGACATGGTGCCGGGTCGGTTCCTGCACTTCCGGATCATCCCCGGCTTCGGCATGCCTCTGGGCGAGCTGTTCTGGCTCGACGACCTGGCCGCGGCGTGCGCCGCTGACCGGCGCTGGACGTTCTTGTTCACGTCGGCTCCGCTGCACGTGGTCGGTGGGGTCGGTTCGCCCCCCAACGCGCTGGCCATCCGATGACAGGTCGACTGCGGCCGCGGCCGGGATGGCGCCGGCGGGCTAGGTTGCCCGCCGTGTCCGGAAGGGGTGTCGAGTCGTGAGCAGGACGATGCGCGTCCTGCTGACCTGGGCCTGCAACGCGGCGGCGATCCTCGTCGCCGTGCTGCTGATCGACGGCATCCGGATGGACGACGAATGGCGGGTGATCGCCGCGGGCGCGGTGTTCGGGCTCGTCAACTGGGCCGTCAAGCCGCTCGTCACCCTGCTCGCGCTGCCCCTGATCGTCGTGACCCTCGGGATCGCGCTCTTCTTCGTCAACCTGCTGATGCTGTACATCACGTCGTGGGTGATGCCGGACTTCCACATCGACAGCTTCGGGGCAGCCATCGCCGGGACGATCGTCATCTGGCTGGTGAACGTCATCCTGCACGCCGTGCTCGGTCTCGAAGACCGCGGCAAGGGCCGCACGTAGGGTCCGGCTCGGCGTCGCTGACCGGGTCCGCTGACCGGATGCGGGTCAGCTGCCGAGCAGTCGATCGATGATGCCGGTCAGCTCCGTCGTCGCGCGTGTCGCGGCCTCGACGTGGCCCTCGGCGTCGATGCGCGGCCCGGACAGCTCGATGTCGACGAGGCCGTCGTACCCGGACTCGATCACCCAGCCGACGATCTCGGCCAGGGGCACCACTCCGTCACCCGGCACGGCCCGGCACGGCAACGCCCGGTCGCCGGCCACGTAGTCGCTGACCTGCACGAGGCCGATCCGCGGCCCGGACTCCACGATGTGCTCGCGCAGATGAGGCTCGGTCCAGACGTGGAACACGTCGAGGCACACGCTGATGCCGCTGCGCGCCATCACCTCGATCGCCGCCGCCATCGTGTGCACGAACGTCATGTCGGCGTAGAGCACGTTGGTCGGTTCGATGCAGATGTGGACGCCGACATCGCCGGCGTGGGCGACGATCGACTCGACCGCATCCGCGTACGCGGCCGCCGTCACCGACCACTCCGCGCTGATCGGCGCCCCACCGATCATGTAGACGGCCTGCCCTCCGAGCGTCGCGGTGACGTCGAGCGTCTCGATGATCCGGGACCGGGCGGCCGGCCACGATGCGCGATCGGCGAGGTCGAACGGACCCTCGATGAGCGCGACGACACCCACCCCGGAGCGGCCGATGCGAGCCGTGCCGGCATCCCAGCCGTGGGCGCGCACCTTGGATGCCGACAACGACGTGTGGTGGGCGCCGAGATCGCCGAGCGTCGCCAGGATCCCGTCGAGGTCGAGGTCGGGGAAGCACAGGCCGCTCAGCGACAGCCGTTCGTGCATCAACTCGGTCACCAGGTGTCCCAGTGCAGGATCGACGCGAGCGGCTCGCGCTTGGCCGGCCTGAAGTCGGTGCCGAGCGTGTAGGCGATCGGGAACAGGCCGCCTTGCGTGAACGTGTCAAAGGGGATGCCGAGCAGCTCGGCGACCTCCCGCTCGCCGTCGCCGAGCAAATGGATCGTCGTCCACGCCGACCCGAGCCCGCGCTCACGCAGGGCGAGCATGAAGCTCCACACCGCAGGGAGCAACGAACCCCACGCACTGGCGCCGAGCGCCACCGACGCGTCGTCGAGCCGTCCCTTGACGCACGGGATCAGCAGCAGGGGCGCACGGTGGAAGTTCTCGGCCAGGTAGGTCGCCGAGTCCTTCACGAGCGCGTGGCGTTCGGCGCGCGAGTCTCCTGCGGCGTACTGCGGCGCAGGCATCGCGAGGTAGCCGGCGAAGTTGCGCCGGTAGACCTCGCAGACCGCGGCCCGCCGCGCCTCGTCCTCGACGACGACCCACTGCCAACCCTGGCGGTTGGAGCCGGTCGGTGCCTGGAGGGCGATCTCGAGGCACTCCTCGACGACGGCCCGTCCGACCGGCCGATCGAAGTCGAGACGCTTGCGCACGCTACGCGTCGTCGTCAGCACGTCGTCGGCGCTCAGGTTCAGCTTCATGCCGGCGAGCCTTGCAGGCGATGATCGTTGGATGAGCACGCGGGTCAGCATCGAGGTCGACGACGCAGGGGTCGCCGACGTGCGCCTCGACCGCCCCGACAAGCGCAACGCGCTCGACGGGCCGATGTTCAAGGGGCTGCGCGACGCGGGTGAGGAGCTGAAGGCATCCCCGCACGTGCGGGTGGTGGTGCTGTCGGGCCGGGGCGAGTCGTTCTGCGCCGGGCTCGACTTCGCGTCGTTCGGCTCGATGGTCGCCGGAACCGGAGCCGGTGGTGATCCCGGGACGGCGCAGACCGCCGACGCCCGGACCTCGGACCCGATGGCCATCCAGGCCAGCGGCATCACCCACCTCGGCCAGCAGGTGGCCTGGGTCTGGCAGGAGCTCGCCGTGCCGGTGATCGCCGCCGTGCACGGCCACGCGCTCGGCGGGGGTTTCCAGATCGCCCTCGGCACCGACATCCGCATCGTCCACCCCGACGCCCAACTCTCCATGCGCGAGGTCCACTGGGGCCTGGTGCCCGACATGACGGGAACCCTGCTGCTGTCCCGCCTGGTCGCGCCGGATGTCGCCAAGGACCTCACGTTCACGGCCCGCGTGGTGTCCGGACGCGAGGCCGGCGCCCTCGGTCTGGCCACCCGGGTCTCCGAGACGCCCCTCGACGACGCGTTCGCGATGGCGGCTGAGATCGCCGGGCGCAGCCCCGACGCCGTTCGGGCCGCGAAGGCCCTGATCAACCGCATCGCGGTGGCCGGGGCGGCCGAGCAGTTCGCCGAGGAGCGCCGGATCATCCACGACCTGATCGGATCGCCGAACCAGGTCGAGGCCGTCACCGCCAACTTCGAGAGGCGACCGCCGAGGTTCACCGATCCGACCTGACGACCGACGTGCTGGCCGGCCTGCTCGCCGGTCGGGTGGGGGCCGGGGGCGCCGCGGCAGGGGCCCCGCGCCGACGAGCGGGGTCCGGGCGAAAAGCGCGCACGATCGTCACGGGATCACGCTCGCCCAGGCCGACGCGGGCCGCGTAGACTGCCCCGACCGTCCGAGACAGCGTCGTCCCGGGCGTCCACCAGAGCCGAACCGCGACTTCCGTGGATGAGAAGGACGATGCAGAAACCTCCTGGACCCCATGGTCTCTACGACCCACGATACGAACACGACTCCTGTGGGGTCTCGTTCGTCGCGAACATCAAGGGTGTGCGCAGCCACGAGCTCGTGCACACCGGCTTGGTCGCCCTGACCAACCTGGAGCACCGCGGCGCCACCGGCGCCGAGCCCGACACGGGTGACGGCGCCGGGATCCTCGTGCAGGTCCCCGACCGCTTCCTGCGCGAGGTGGTGCGCGAGTCGGCTGGCATCGAGCTCCCGCCGGAGGGCTCGTACGCCGTCGGCACGGCGTTCTTGCCCTCCGACAGCGTGGCCGCCGAGAAGGCGCAGGCCGCCATCGAGACGATCTTCGCCGAGGAGGGCCTCACCGTCCTGGCCTGGCGCGACGTCCCGGTCGTGCCGAGCTGCCTCGGTGCGACGTCGCGCGCCGCGATGCCGAGCTTCCGGCAGCTGTTCGTCAGCGACCCGGCCGGCGCCACCAGCATCGACCTCGATCGCATGGCCTTCCTCGCCCGCAAGCGGGCCGAGCACGAGCTCGACGCCGAGGTCGCCACCTACTTCCCGTCGCTGTCCTCGCGCACGCTCGTGTACAAGGGAATGCTGACGACGCCGCAGCTGTCGGCGTTCTTCCCCGACCTCAGCGACGAGCGCTTCGAGAGCGCCCTGCTGCTGGTGCACAGCCGGTTCTCGACGAACACGTTCCCGTCGTGGCCCCTCGCCCACCCCTACCGGTACGTCGCCCACAACGGCGAGATCAACACGGTGCAGGGCAACCAGAACTGGATGCGGGCCCGCGAGGCGATGCTCGACGGATCGGTCCTGCCGGGCGTCGAGAAGGCGTTCCCGATCTGCACGCCCGGTGCCTCGGACACCGCCCGCTTCGACGAGGTGCTCGAGCTCCTCCACCTCGGTGGTCGCCCGATCCACCACGCCGTGCTCATGATGATCCCCGAGGCGTGGGAGAACAACGCCGAGATGGACGCCGCCCAGCGTGCGTTCTACCGCTTCCACTCGACCGTCATGGAGCCGTGGGACGGCCCGGCCAGCGTCACGTTCACCGACGGCACGGTCATCGGCGCCGTCCTCGACCGCAACGGGCTGCGCCCGAGCCGGTACTGGGTGACCGAGGACGATCTCGTCGTGATGGCGTCGGAGGTCGGCGTCATCGACGTCGACCCGTCCAAGGTCATCACCAAGGGCCGCCTGCAGCCCGGCCGCATGTTCCTCATCGACACCGCACAGGGCCGCATCGTCGACGACGAGGAGATCAAGACGACGCTCGCCAACGAGCACCCGTACGCGGAGTGGCTGGACGAGAGCCTCGTCGAGCTGGCCGACCTGCCCGAGCGCGAGCACGTCGTGTTCAGCCACGACAGCGTGCTGCGCCGCCAGCAGCTGTTCGGCTACACGCACGAAGAGCTCAAGGTGATCATCGCGCCGACCGCCCTCAAGGGCACCGAGCCCCTCGGCTCGATGGGCACCGACACGCCGATCGCCGTGCTGTCGACGCGGCCGCGCCTGTTGTTCGACTACTTCGCCCAGCTCTTCGCCCAGGTCACCAACCCGCCGCTGGACGCCATCCGCGAGGAGGTCGTCACATCGGTCTCCTCGACGATCGGACCGGAATCCAACGTGCTGCACCCGGGTCCGCAGAGCTGTCGCCAGCTGTCGCTGCCGTTCCCGATCATCGACAACGACGAGCTGGCCAAGATCGTGCACGCCGACGACGGTGGGGGGTTCCCCGGCCTGCGCGCGCACGTCGTCGAGGGCCTGTACCGGGTGGCCGGCGGGGGGCTGGCGTTGGAACGGGCACTGGCCGCCATCTGCTCGGAGGTCTCGGCGGCGATCGACGACGGCGCCCGGGTCATCGTGCTGTCGGACCGCAACGCCGATGAGGTCGAGGCGCCGATCCCCTCCCTGCTGCTCACCGCGGCCGTGCACCACCACCTCGTGCGCACCAAGCAGCGCACGATGGTCGGGCTGCTCGTGGAGTGTGGCGACGCCCGCGAGGTGCACCACATGGCTTTGCTCATCGGCTTCGGCGCCGGCGCCATCAACCCGTACCTGGCGTTCGAGTCGATCGAGGACCTCATCGCCGAGGGCATGCACGGCCTCGAGGGCTTCAGCCCGGCCACGGCGATGCGCAACTACATCAAGGCGTGCGGCAAGGGCGTGCTGAAGGTCATGTCGAAGATGGGCGTGTCCACGGTGGCCAGCTACACCGGCGCCCAGATCTTCGAGGCCGTCGGCCTCAGCGACCAGCTCATCGCCGAGTACTTCACCGGCACGGTCAGCCGGCTCGGGGGCATCGGGCTCGACGAGATCGCGATGGAGGTCGCGGCCCGTCACGCCCAGGCCCACCCGGCCCGTCCCGAGGAGCGGGCCCACCGCAAGCTCGAGCTCGGCGGCGAGTACCAGTGGCGCCGCGAAGGAGAGATCCACCTCTTCAACCCGGAGACCGTGTTCAAGCTGCAGCACGCTACGCGCGCCAAGCGCTACGACATCTTCCGGCAGTACTCGCGGCTGGTCGACGACCAGTCGAAGCGCCTGGCGACGCTGCGCGGCCTGTTCGAGCTGCGAGCCGGGCTGCGCGAGCCGATCCCGATCGACGCGGTCGAGTCGGCCACGTCCATCGTGCGTCGCTTCTCGACCGGGGCGATGAGCTACGGCTCGATCTCGATGGAGGCCCACGAGACGTTGGCCATCGCCATGAACCGGATCGGCGCGAAGTCGAACACCGGCGAGGGCGGCGAGGATCCCGAGCGGCTGCACGACCCGGAGCGCCGATCCTCGATCAAGCAGGTCGCATCGGGCCGGTTCGGCGTCACGTCGGAGTACCTGACGAACGCCGACGACCTCCAGATCAAGATGGCACAGGGCGCCAAGCCGGGGGAGGGCGGCCAGCTCCCCGGCCACAAGGTGTACCCGTGGATCGCCAGGACCCGGCACTCCACCCCGGGCGTCGGCCTCATCAGCCCGCCACCCCACCACGACATCTACTCGATCGAGGATCTCAAGCAGCTGATCCACGATCTCAAGAACTCCAACCCGGCGGCGCGCGTGCACGTCAAGCTCGTCGCCGAGGTCGGGGTCGGCACCGTTGCGGCCGGGGTCAGCAAGGCGAAAGCAGACGTCGTGCTGATCTCCGGTCACGACGGCGGAACCGGCGCCAGCCCGCTGACCTCGCTGAAGCACGCCGGCGGTCCGTGGGAGCTCGGTCTCGCCGAGACGCAGCAGACGTTGCTGCTCAACGGTCTGCGCGACCGCATCGTCGTGCAGACCGACGGTCAGCTGAAGACCGGCCGTGACGTCGTCATCGCGGCGCTCCTCGGTGCCGAGGAGTTCGGCTTCGCCACCGCGCCGCTCGTCGTGTCCGGTTGCGTGATGATGCGGGTCTGCCACCTCGACACGTGCCCGGTCGGCATCGCCACGCAGAACCCCGAGCTGCGCAAGCGCTTCAGCGGCAAGCCGGAGTTCGTCGAGACGTTCTTCGAGTTCATCGCCGAAGAGGTGCGTGAGCTGATGGCCGAGCTCGGGTTCCACACGATGGCCGAGATGATCGGCCACGTCGAAGCGCTCGACACCCGCTCCGCGATCGACCACTGGAAGGCATCGGGGCTCGACATCGGTCCGATCCTCGCCGTGCCGCAGAACCCGTACGGCCAGTCGCTGCACCAGTCGGTCAGCCAGGACCACGGCCTCCAGGACGCCCTCGACGTCGAGCTGATCCGGCTCGCCCGGCCGGCGATCCAGGACGCCACGCACGTCGAGATCGACCTGCCGGTGCGCAACGTCAACCGCACCGTCGGCACGATGCTCGGCCACGAGATCACGAAGCAGTGGAAGGGTGAGGGCCTGCCCGACGGGACCATCGACATCCGCTTGACCGGGTCGGCCGGCCAGAGCTTCGGCGCGTTCGTCCCGACCGGCGTCACGATGCGGCTGGTCGGCGACGCCAACGACTACCTCGGCAAGGGGCTGTCCGGCGGCCGCATCGTGGTTGCGCCGCCGCCCACGTCGCCGTTCGTCGCCGAGGAGCAGATCATCGCCGGCAACGTCATCGGCTACGGCGCGACGAGCGGCGAGATCTTCCTGCGCGGCGTCGTCGGCGAGCGCTTCTGCGTCCGCAACTCCGGCGCGCTCGCGGTCGCCGAAGGCGTCGGTGACCACGGCTGCGAGTACATGACCGGTGGTCGGGTCGTCGTGCTCGGCTCGACCGGTCGCAACTTCGGCGCCGGGATGTCGGGCGGCATCGCGTACGTGCTCGACGTCGACGGCAAGTTCCGCTCCCGGCTGAACGAGGAGATGGTGGCACTCGACGAGATGGACGATGTCGATCGCCAGTTCGTGCTCGATGTGGTGCGCCGTCACAGGGAGCTGACCGGATCGGCCGTCGCCGAACGGCTGTTGGCGTCCTGGAGCGTGTCGGTGAGCCGGTTCCGCAAGGTGATGCCCCTCGACTACAAGCGGGTGCTCACGGTCATGCGCGAAGCCGAGGCCGACGGCCTCGACGAGACCGAGACGATGCAGCGCGTCATGGAAGCCAGTCATGGCTGAGTGTTCGAGCGTGCAACGCACGCTCTCGATCCGCGGGCCTGGTGTCGTGAGCGCTTCGGCCCCCGACCGCAATGCGCGTGTGGGTTCCGGTCGAGCGTTCGGCCGGAGGCCGGGCGCCGCCAGGCGCAGCGAGACACGCCGAGTGAGCGAGTCGTCGAGCAAGCGAGGCCAGAGATAATGGGCGAAGCGACCGGATTTCTGAAGTGGGCGCGTGAGACGCCCACGCGGCGGCCGGTGCCGGTGCGGCTGCTGGACTGGAAGGAGGTCTACGAGGAGTTCCCGCTCGACCACGTCCAGACCCAGGCCGGGCGGTGCATGGACTGCGGCATCCCGTTCTGCAACAACGGCTGCCCCCTGGGCAACCTGATCCCTGACTGGAACGACCTCGTCTACCGCGAGCACTGGCGGGAGGCCATCGACAAGCTGCACGCAACGAACAACTTCCCGGAGTTCACGGGCCGCCTGTGCCCGGCACCGTGCGAAGCCGCCTGCGTGCTCGGGATCAACGCCGACCCGGTGACCATCAAGCAGGTCGAGGTCGAGATCATCGACCGGGCCTGGGACGAGGGCTGGGTGACGCCGCACGCCCCGACGGTCAAGACGGGCAAGCGGGTGGCGGTGGTCGGGTCGGGACCGGCCGGGCTCGCCGTCGCCCAGCAACTGACCCGTGCCGGTCACGACGTCGTCGTGCTCGAGCGGGCCGACCGCATCGGCGGGTTGCTCCGGTACGGCATCCCCGAGTTCAAGATGGAGAAGCGGCACCTCGACAGGCGCCTGGCCCAGATGGAGGCCGAAGGCACCGAGTTCCGCACGAGCGCCGCGGTCGGTGACGGCATCGACATCGAGGTGCTCCTCGCCTCCAACGACGCCATCGTGATGGCGTGCGGCGCGACGGCGTGGCGAGACCTCCCGGTCCCCGGCCGCGAGCTGACCGGTATCTACCAGGCGATGGAGTTCCTGCCGTGGGCCAACCGGGTGCAGCAGGGCGACATCGACGAACCGCCCATCACCGCCGAGGGCAAGCACGTCATCATCATCGGGGGCGGCGACACCGGAGCCGACTGCCTCGGCACGTCGCACCGCCAAGGCGCGGCATCGGTGACCCAGCTCGAGATCTTGCCGCGGCCGCCCGACGGGCGCAGCGCGGACAACCCGTGGCCCCAGTGGAGCCTCGTGTACCGCACGTCCTCGGCCCACGAGGAGGGCGGCGACCGGGTCTTCAGCGTCAACACCGAGCGCTTCGTCGACGACGGCAACGGCAACGTCACCGCCCTGCTGCTGCACGAGGTCGAGATGGTGGAGGGCCGGTTCCAGAAGATCGAGGGCACCGAGCGGGAGCTTCCGGCCGACCTCGTCCTGCTGGCGATGGGCTTCCTCGGCCCGGACAAGGGCTCGTGGCTGGAGCGCCTGGGAGTCGATCTCGACGAGCGCGGCAACGTCCGCCGCGACGACGACTTCATGACCAACGTGCCCGGCGTCTTCGTCGCCGGCGACATGGGCCGCGGCCAGAGCCTGATCGTGTGGGCGATCGCCGAGGGCCGCGCGTGTGCGGCCGGCGTCGACCGCTACCTGGTCGGGGAGACGACGCTGCCCTCGCCGGTGCTGCCCTCGACGCGTCCATTGACCTGACCCCGGTGCGGCACGTCGCGGGCCATGCCGGATCCGGCCGTCGGCCGGGCGATCGGGCAAGCCGGCACGGGCCGCGTAGCCTGACGGGCATGCGTTCGTCCGTCCCTCGATCGATCGGCGCTGCCGTGCTCGGGGCGTCGCTGCTCGGCCTCACGGCGTGCGGTGGTGACAGCCCGAGCTCGTCGGCGAGCACCGTGCCCATCCAGCCGTCCAGCTACGTCATCAAGGAGCCGGTCACGGCGTCGACGGTTCCGCCGGCGGTCGCCGGCCCGAATGCCGAGGGTCGCTCCGACGGCGAGCAGACCTACATCGTCGCCTCCCGCAACGACGTGCCGTTCTCGATCGCCCGGATGTACGAGGTCGATCTCGACGAGCTGCGCAACTTCAACGGCTGGGAAGAGGGCACGTATGCCGGCTTCCCCGGGATCGGCGGCGCTGTGCGGATCCCTCCGGGGGCCAAGTACATCGACCCGGCGGCGACGACGACGACCGCACCCGCAGCCACGACGGGCACGGAGGGCGACTCGACGGACGAGACGGCGTCGGGCGGCGACCGCTGCGCGCCGACGTACGTGGTCGAGTCCGGCGACGCGCCGCTCGTCATCACCCGCAAGTTCGACATCACGCTGGATCAGCTGAACGCCGCCAACACCTCGACCGCGAACTGGCCGAACCTGTACACCGGCGCGACGATCAACCTCCCGCCGCCGGCCGACTGCACCGGGGGCGCGGCCACCACGACGCTCGCCGGCTGACCGCGCCGGGGTGCCGGCAGCGACGACCACGTGGCGCCCAGGTGGCCTGGGCGGTTGGCGCCCATCTCGATCGTCGGACGGGCGGTCTCGAACACCGAGGATCTCGATGACCTATGACGTCCCGGTCCGAGCATTCACGTCATGTCTTCCCGATCAACTATGATCTCGGTCACATGATCCAGCGCGGCGGAGGGCCAGACCGGCCGAGGGCGGCGCAGTAGCGGAGCAGGAGAGGAGCAGCGGTGGTGGGACTGGCGCCTGCGAGGCACACGACGGGAGGCATCGTCGGATGAAGCTCGACGTCACGACGTCGGGACGGGTGGCCGTGGGGCCGCCCGGTCTGGCCCGACCTGTGCCCCGGTCGGCGCGCATCGTGATGACGGGCCAGGCGCCCTATGAGCTCCACCTGCGTCTCGTGTTCGACGAGCGCGACCAGCGGCTCGTCGTGGACGAGCTCGTCGTCTCCCGTCTCCCGCGCGGCCTCCCGGTGCGCGGGGCCGAGCTGGCGCGGGTGAAGCTGGCCGACCTCGTGGAGACGACGTTGACCGGTGAGGTCCTCGACGAGCGTGGGTGGCGGGGCGTCGTCGAGGATCACCGCGACCACGACCAGGTCGCCGTCGACGCGCTCGTGTACGCGCTGGCCCATGCCCTCGGCGGCCAGCGGCCGACGCAGACGGTCGCGTTGGCCCGCGGCCTGCAGCCGGGCTCGGCGATCAAGCGGGTGATGCGGGCCCGGGAGCTCGGCTACCTGGGGGAGGCCCAGAAGGGTCGGTCCGGTGGCCTGGCCAGCGGGACCCGCTGATCCGGTCCTCGACGAGGCGACGCGACCCGCGAACGGGTCGCCTCAGCCGAGGTCGGGCCAGCGACGGGCGGGCGGGCGGTTGCGGCCGGCGATGCCGCGACGGCGGTGCGTCGACAGGTCCCACTGGCGGCGCCAGCTCGTGTGTTCCGGGCCGGCCAGGCTGGGTGTGGTGCCGGCGGCGGCGCGGCGGCGGGCGGTCCAATAGTCGGTCGTCGCCTCGTCGGCCAGCGCGGCAACGGCAGCCTCGATGCGCGCGTTGAAGCGCCGCGTGCTCTCGCCGGCATCCGTCGTGAGCGGTGCGCCGAACACGACGTGTGAGCGGCCGGGTCTGGGGCGCTTCATCCCTTTGCCGAAGATCGACCCCGTTCCGTCGATGAACACGGGGACGACGGGTGCGCCGGTGCGCCCGGACACGTACGCTGCGCCGCGCTTGAACGCCTGGCCCCAGCCGTCCGGCGAGCGGCCGCGCTCGGGGTAGATCACGAGGCTCCAGCCGTCGTCGACGAGGTCGCGGACGAGGTCGGCCGAGCGACGTCCCGTCGATTCCCTGTCGATCGGGATGGCGTTGAGCGACAACGCCGCCATCGTCGCCTTCCAGCGC
>JBEVOM010000062.1:0-6729 GCA_040507575.1 Ilumatobacteraceae bacterium | reverse complement strand
GCGCCGGCGGCGCCGAGTAGCACAGGAAGCTGGTATCGGCGTCGGCGCCCCACGTGTAGCCGACGCGGCTGTACCCGCGTTCCGTCCGCGGGCCCCATGACCGGTCGCGCATCCCGTAGCAGTCGACGTCGATGGTCTCGCCGTCGAGGACGACCGTGCCCGTCACCCGCCCGATCTGGTCGAAGTGGTGGGCCTTGGGGTACGGCGGCGTGCCGCTCTGCAGCGGGACCGGGGGTTCGACGGCCTCGAAGCGGAGATCGACGACGATCCGCTCACGATCCTCGTAGCGCAGGTCGTAGGACATCAGCGGCTGGCGCCGGACGATCGTCAGGCCGTTCGCCAGCTCGACGCGTTCGGGGCCGGTGACCGTCGGGAGCTTGAGCCACGAGAACTGGTTGTAGAACGGGAGGTCACGGGGCTCCACTCCCCCTCCGTCCCACATCCACAACCCGCCCGCCGACACCCCGGCGTTCTGACGGATCGACGTGTACAGCCAGGCGCCGATCCCCCGCTCGGGCACGAAGAACGAGTACCAGAACGTCTCGGTCTCGTAGAAGCCCTCACCGGGGGCATGGACGGCGTCGTCGTCGGGGCCGAACTCGTCGGCGGCGCCACCCGCGTCGGCCGCCAGTGGATGTTCGTGTGACATGGCTGGCAAAGTAGCGTGCTGCGCAGGGTTGCCTGGAGGGGGACGATGACCACAGACACGGGGACCGACGCCACGTTGCGCCTTCCCGACGACGTCAGCGGGTGGATCGCCGACGTGACCGGCGGCGAGGTCGTGGCCGCCGACCGGATACCCGGTGGCGCGATGCGGGAAGGCTGGTTCGTCGACGTCCGCGTCGGCGGCGCGATCGAGCCCCTGTACCTCCGCTACAGCGCCGAGCCGATGCCGGATCGCAGCGCGTTCCATCGCCTCGGGGTCGAGGCCGAGATGGTCAAGGCGCTGCGGCAGGCCGGCACGACGGTCGCCAACGTGCGCGCCGTCCACCCGACGCGCGAGGCCGTGCTCGCCGACCGCATCAGCGGAGCGACGTGGTTCTACCGGATCAAGGATCCCGACGAGCAGGTGCGCGTCGCCCAGGACTTCATCCGCAACCTCGCGGCCACCCACCGCCTCGACCCCCGCGACCTCGACCTGCCCAGCTTCGGGCCGGTGCTGTCGGCGCGCGAGCACGCACTGGAGCGGATCCGCGACATCCGCGCCCGCGGGACTGCCCCGGACGGATCGATCGACCCGCTCCTGCAGCTCAGCGCCGACTGGCTGGAGCACAACGTGCCCGACTACGACGGTCCCGTCGTCGTCGTGCAGGGCGACACCGGTCCCGGCAACTTCATGTACGAGGACGGCCGGGTCACCGCCGTCGTCGACTGGGAGCTGTCGCACTTCGGTGACCCGATGGACGACATCGCGTGGCTCTCGCTGCGCACCGTGCAGGACACGTTCACCCACCTCCCCGATCGCCTGCGCGAGTACGCCGAGCTGTCGGGGCACGCCATCGACGTCGAACGCATCTGGTACTACCGCTTGTTCGCCGAGGCGACGATGTTCACGCTGCAGCCCAACGAGGGCGACGGGGACCGCGACCGCGGTCGTCCCGCGCAGCGCGACGTCGGCAACAGCTTGATGTACCCGCAGCTGCACCGTCGGCTGTGGCTCGTCGCGCTCTGCCGGGTGATGGGTCTCGATTTGCCTCTGCCCGAATTCCCCGATCCCCCGCCCGCCCGCGAGTGGGCGTCGCTGTACGACGACGTGCTCGGGGCCCTGCAGACGATCGTGCCGCGGATCACCGACCCGTTGGCATCGCAGTGGACCAAGGGCCTGGCCCGCGCCGTGAAGTACCTGCAGGAGATCGACCGCTCCGGGCGCGACTACGACGAGGTGGAGCGGGGTGAGATCGCCGCCGTCCTCGGCCACGGCTCGGCGACGCTGGCCGACGCGCGGCGGGAGCTGGCGGCGGCGTCGCAGGACGGCAAGGTGGCCGACGAGGACTACGTCCGGGTGCTGTGGAACAAGGTGATGCGCGACGACCACCTCATGCGCACGGCATCCGGTGCGCTGCACGACCGGACCTGGCCGCCCCTGGTCTGACCGTGCCCCTGCGCCGAATCACTCGGCGGCTTCGGCCAGCGATTCGCTGAGCGCCGGGTGAACCAGGAGGCTCTCGACGATGTCGGTGACCTTCAGGTTGGCGGTCACGGCGAGCGCGATGACGGAGATCAGCTCGGCGGCGTGACGACCGACGATCGAACCGCCGAGCACGACCCCGGTAGCGGGGTCGGACAGGATCTTCACGAACCCCCGAGGGTCGTCGTTGATCAACGCCTTGGGGCTGGCCGTGAACGGCACCTTCGTCACCCGCAGCTTGCGTCCGGAGGAGAACGCCTCGGCCTCGGCCAGCCCGACGTCGGCGATCTCGGGCTCGGTGAAGATCGCAGATGCCGCCTTGTCGTAGTCGAGGTGACGGTGCTCGCGGCCGTGCAGGCCCATGAGTCGCTCCGCCACCTTGCGACCCTGCATCGACGCGACGGACGACAGCGGCAGCTTCCCGCTGACATCGCCGGCGGCATAGATGTGGTGCACGTTCGTCACGCAGTTGTGGTCGATCGGGACGTAGCCGCCGCTGTCGGCCTGGACGCCGGCGGCTTCGAGCTCGAGACCATCGGTGTTGGGCACCGAGCCGATGGCCAGCACGGCGTGCGTCGACCGCACGACCCGGCCGTCGTCGC
Organism: Ilumatobacteraceae bacterium; assembly: GCA_040507575.1. Classification (GTDB taxonomy): domain Bacteria; phylum Actinomycetota; class Acidimicrobiia; order Acidimicrobiales; family Ilumatobacteraceae; genus JALZMG01. Next base: position 3,999 of record JBEVOM010000062.1, on the reverse strand, counting down.
AGCGCACCACGACCTCGTGCTCCCCGTCGCGCTCGATGGACTCGGCGCGGGCCCCTTTGAGCAGCCGCACACCGCGACGCAAGAAGTCGTCCTCCAGGACGGCGGCGACCTCGGGATCCTTCCCCGGGAGCACCTGCTGGCGTGACACGACGAGCGTGACCTTGGCACCGAACGACGAGAACATGTGGACGAACTCGACGCCGGTCACGCCGGACCCGATGACGGTGACCGACTCGGGGAACACCTTCGGGGGATAGCAGTCGCGTGTGGTCAGGATGCGGTCGCCGTCGGGGCGGCACCAATCGGGGATGCGCGGTCGGGACCCGGTCGCGATCAGTGCGCTGTCGAACGGCACTCGTTCGACGCCGTCGACGCCGTCGATCTCGATCTGGTACGGGCCCGTGAACCGGGCCGTTCCCCGCACCATGCGGACGCCTTGGCTGTCGAGCAGCCCGGTGGTCCCGGCCCGCAGATGGTCCTTGATGCCCTCGATCCGGGCGGCGAGGGCCTCGGTGTCGACCTCGGCCAGGACCGATTCCAGGCCCATCCCGGCCGATCGCTTGAGGAAGGCCATCGCACCGCCGGTGGCGATCATCGTCTTCGACGGGATGCAGTCCCACAGGTGGGCGGCGCCGCCGACGACATCGCGCTCGACCATCGTGACCTGCGCACCGAGGCGGGCGGCGTACGTGGCCGCCGTGTTGCCGGCCGGACCGCCACCGATGATCACGAAGCGAGTCGTCACGGCGTCAGGTTACGCGGCGCTCGCCCGCCGTTCACTCGAACACGAGCGACGACATCCTGGGCGGACGCGCCCTTCGTCACGGGCTTCACGGGGCGGGCTTCCTCACGAGGCGGGCCTCGCACAGATCGAGCCATCGCAGATCGGCCTCGGCTCGCACCACCAGGGCGTCGGCGACGAGCGCCGACGCGATCACGTCAGCGGTCGCCGCGGTCTCGTCGGGCGCGGTCGCCCGCCGCTCCCGTCGGCGGGTCTGGAGCAGTGCCAGCAACGCCGCCCGTTGCCGCGTGATGACGCCGAGCGCGTGGTCCGAGCCATGCCCGATCGCCATCAGCACCTTCAGCATCAGCTCGTCGCGCGGCGGGGGGTCCTCGGTCGGGACCATCTGCCACCACTCGCCGAGCGCGGCCACGCCGTCGACCGTCAGGCGGTAGGTCCTCTGCCGGGCCCCGTCGACGTCGCGCTCGTCGACATCGACGAGACCGTCGCGCTCGAGGCGGTCGAGCGTGGTGTACACCTGACCGACGTTGAGTGGCCAGACACCGGCCGTCGCCGCTTCGAACGCCGTCTTCAGGTGGTATCCGTGCCGCGGACCTTCCTCCAGCAGGGCCAGGAGCCCTTCGCGCACCGCCATACCTACCGAATAAATACATACGGAGTATGTCTGTCACGTCAGATCGCTCTTCGGCGCCGACCCGTCCGTCCGTTACCGTGACCTGCTCATGACGACCGAGGCGCCCGACGACGCGGCCGCGCCACCCGTCTTGACGGGGAGTGGGCTGGCCGCCGAACGGGCCCGCCGCCAGCGCCTCGTCGACGACGTGCGCGCCGCGGGGGGAGAGCCGTACCCCTACCGCTTCGACCGCACACACTCGCTCGCCGACGTCCGGGCGACGTGGCCCGACCTCGCCCCGGGAACGGAGACGTCCGACGAGGTGAGCGTCGCCGGACGCATCGTGCTGAAGCGCGACACCGGCAAGCTCGTGTTCGCGACGATCCTCGAACGCGGCGTCGAGGTGCAGCTGTTCATCTCCAAGGCCGTGGTCGGCGACGACGGCTTCAGCGCGGTCAAGGCGCTCGATCGCGGTGACTGGGTCGGCGTCCACGGCACCGTCATGACGACGCGGGCCGGCGAGCTGTCGGTCAAGGTCGACCGCCTCGAACTGCTGGCCAAGTCGATCCGGCCGTTGCCCGACAAGTGGCACGGCCTGGCCGACCCGGACATCCGCTTCCGGCAGCGCTACGCCGACCTCGTCGTGAACGCCGACGCCCGGCGCGTGTTCGAGGTCCGCCACGCCGTCGTGTCCAGCCTGCGCCGCACGTTCGCGGCGCGTGGCTTCGTCGAGGTCGAGACACCCGTGCTCCACGTGGAGGCCGGTGGTGCCCACGCCAAGCCGTTCGTGACCCACTACAACACGCTCGACATGCCCCTGTACCTCCGCATCGCGCTGGAGCTCCACCTCAAGCGGCTCATCGTCGGCGGCATGGACAAGGTCTTCGAGATCGGCCGGGTCTTCCGCAACGAGGGCCTCTCGCCGCGGCACAACACCGAGTTCACGATGATGGAGTCCTACGAGGCGTACGCCGACGTCACCGACGTCATGGACCTCACCGAGGTGCTCATCGTGCAGGCGGCGCGCGACGCGCTCGGTACGACCGTCGTCGACATCCGCGGGCAGCAGGTCGACCTGGCCGAGCCCTGGCCGAAGCGCCGGATGGTCGACCTGGCGAGCGAGGCGGTCGGACGCGAGGTCCACCCGGCGCAACCGGTCGCCGATCTGCGGACCGTCGCCGCCGAGCACGGCGTGCGCTGGGAGGATGCCTGGGGACCGGGCAAGCTCGTCGAGGAGATCTTCGAGGCCACGGTCGAAGGCTCCATCGTGGCGCCGATGTTCGTGACCGGGCACCCGGTCGAGATCTCGCCCCTGGCCCGCGTCGACCGCACGGACCCGTTGCTCACCGAGCGCTTCGAGCTGTTCGTCGACGCCCGCGAGCTGGCGAACGGCTACAGCGAGCTGAACGATCCGGTCGAGCAGCGCCTGCGCTTCGCCGAGGAGCAGCGGGCCAAGGACGCCGGCGATGACGAGCGGGGCTCGATCGACGAGGACTACCTGCGGGCGCTGGAGTACGGGATGCCGCCGACCGGTGGCCTCGGCATCGGCATCGACCGCCTGGTCATGCTGCTCGCCGGCGTGGACACGATCCGCGACGTCATCCTGTTCCCGACGCTGCGCCCGGAGGTGCCCTGACATGACACGGATGGCGTGGGGTGCGGGGTTCAGCACCGAGGCCGCGGACGGCTCGACGCTCGACGCGTGGTTCCGTTGGCTCGGCTGGGGCGAGCTCGGCGCGGCGGCGCCAGCGGAGGTGGACGACGCGCTCGCCGGCGGAGAACATCGCGACGCGGTGCGCAACGTGACGATCCGCCCGATCCGCCTGACGATCGACGTGGACGCCGCGCCGACCTCGGCCGCCGACGTCTCGTTGCGCCTGCACCTGCTGTCCCACCGCCTCGCTGCGCCGCGGACGCTGAACCTGGACGGCATCTTCGGTCACCTCGCGACGGTCGCCTGGACCGACATCGGGCCCGTCGCGGTCGCCGACGTGGACGACGTCAGACTCCGGCTGCGCCAGCAGGGGCGGGCGCTCGTCGTGCGCAGCCTGGACAAGTTCCCCCCGATGACCGACTACGTCGTGCCCGCCGGCGTGCGCATCGCCGACGCGGCGCGCGTGCGACTCGGCGCCCACCTCGCCGACGGGACGACCGTCATGCACGAGGGCTTCTGCAACTACAACGCCGGCACCCTCGGCGCGTCGATGGTGGAGGGACGCATCTCGCAGGGGGTGATCGTCGGCGACGGGTCCGACATCGGCGGCGGCGCGTCGATCATGGGCACGCTCTCGGGCGGCGGCACCGAGCAGGTCACGATCGGCGAGCGCTGCCTGCTCGGCGCCAACGGCGGCATCGGCATCAGCCTCGGCGACGACTGCGTCGTCGAGGCCGGGCTCTACGTCACCGCCGGCACGCTCGTCAGGTTGCCCGACGGCGACGTCGTCAAGGCCCGCGAGCTGTCGGGCATCTCCGGGCTGATGTTCATCCGCCACAGCCAGTCCGGCGCCGTGCTGGCCCGGCCCCGCGCCGGGACGTGGGGCGGGCTGAACGCGGCGCTCCACAAGAACTGACGACAGCGGAACCCCGCCGGAGCGGCGCGGATACGGTCGGTCCATGGCCAAGGCCGCGCACGGCGAACCGGTGG
>JBEVOM010000054.1:0-9041 GCA_040507575.1 Ilumatobacteraceae bacterium | reverse complement strand
ACATGACGAACCATCCGGGGTCTCGTGCCCCCAGCACCGGCCCGGCGGCCGGCGGAGGTCCGGTTCCGACGCTGAACGGCCAGACCATCGGCCAGGTCGCCACCAGCACGCGCGCCGTGCTCGACCGCTTCCTCGCCGGGACCGGCACGTCGTTCCAGCCGTGGGTCGCGCTGAACCAGCTGATGGCGGCCGGCGGACGTCCGACCCAGGCCGATCTCGCGGCGACGGTCGCCACCGGCCTGCGCATCGACCCGGGCGCGGCGGTCGACGCCGTCGCCGAGCTCGTGGCCGCCGGGTACGGTGCCCGATCCCGCCGACCCGACGGTGGTCGTCACGACGCCAGCCGGGCAGGACCGGTACGACACGGTCACGGCCGGCATCGCCGCCATCGCCGGGCGTCGGTACGGCGACCTCCCGGCCGACGATCTCGCCACTGCGGCGCAGGTCCTCACGACCGTCACCCGACGAGCGCGCGCCGAGCTCAGTCGGTGAGGAATGCGCCGTCGAGGAGGTCCTTGAAGCGCTGCAGCTCCTCGGCCGGCGCACCGACGCCGCGCCACGGGCCCCGGTCGGCGAGGTGGTCGCGCACATACAGCCGGGCCACCAGCGAGGCCCGATCCCCGCCGAGCTCGTCGTGCTCCCAGCCCGCCTGTTCCACGAGCAGGGCGGCGGCGTACACGTCGACCATGAACTGGGCCAGGTCGCGGAGGCGGGCCTCGCCCGTCGTGCGGTCGAGCCCCTTCCACACCTCGATCGCACCGGCGAGGTCGTCGATCCGCTCGGCCACGAGTCGGGTGGTCGCCTCGTCGTCGCTGGGCCCGTGGGCCACGGCGCGGCGCAGGCGGTCGAGGAACGGCTGGTCGGCGCCGTCACGCTCGATGCCCCGACGCACGTCGAGGTAGAGGATGTTGTCGGGTCCCTCCCAGACCGTGTTGACCTGGGCGTCGCGCAGCAGGCGGGCGACCGGCCACTGCTCGATGTACCCGTTCCCGCCGTGGATCTCGATGGCGTCGCTCGCCGCCGTGATGCCGAGGCGGGCCGCCCGGAGCTTGATCAACGGCGCACCGATACGCAGCCTGGTGCCCACGTAGCCGTCGAACGCCAGCAGTTGGGCCGCCTCGACCTCGACGATCAGCTCGGCCAGCTTGCGCTGCATGAGCGGGTGGTGGATCAGCTCGCTGCCGAACGCCTCTCGGGCTCGGGCGTAGCAGATCGACTCGACGAGCGCCCGCCGCGCCACACCGACGCCCATCATCGCGATCCCCAGGCGGGCGCCGTTCGTCAGCTGCATCATCCGGGCCATCCCCCGACCGTCGCCGGCTGCGACCGGCGTCCCGTCGTCGGCCGGTGCCGCGCCGGCAGCCGTCGCCGCGCCGTCCGGCGCCAGGAGGAAGGCCTCGGCGCCGACGAGCTCGATCTCGGCCGAGGCGACCGCCTTCGTGCCGAGCTTGTCCTTCAACCTCCGGATGCGCACGCCGTTGCGGGCGCCGTCGCGCCGTTCTCGCAACACGAGGAACGGGGCGATGCCCCGGATCCCATCCGGCCCGCCCAGCGGCTTGGCCAGCACGACGAAGGCGGAACCGTTGGCGTTGGACGCGAACCACTTGAAGCCCGACAACAGCCAGCGATCACCGTCTCGCGTCGCCGTCGTCTCGAGCTCGGCCAGGTCCGAGCCTCCGGTCCGCTCGGTCAGCATCTGGGCCGCCTCGCCCGCGTACTCACCCGCGGCGAACAACTCGCGGACGCGGTCACGGACGTCGGGCGGGGCGAACTCCTCGGCCAGCTTCAGCACCATGTCGCCGCCCGTGCCCAGCGCGCACATCATCCCGATCTCGGCCTGGTCGAGCAGGTAGGCCCACGCCGCGTAGAGCGGGCGGTGGTCGACACCGTGCCGTTGGGCCTCGGCGACGAACTCGTCGGACGTCACGTTGTGCTCGATGATGTCGCGCCGCGACGCCTCGAACGTGGGCGGCATCACGACCTCGCTGATGTCGCGACCCCAGCGGTCGTACTTCTCCAGGCGCGGCGGATGGCGATCGGTCTCCTCCGCCCGCTCGGCGATCGGCCCGCCCATGAGCGCACCGAGCTCCTCGAGCACCGGCGTCGCCCAGGCGACCCCGTCCGCACCGAGGTACCGACGCATGAGACGCTGCAGCGACGGATCCGACGTGTACCAGTTGCGCCCGACGGCCCCGGCGTAGCGCTCGGTGGCGTAGCGCCGGGCCTTCGCCGGCGTCGCGAACGGCAGGTCGTCCACGGGCTCGTGCAGGTAGGACGGGTGTGACGCCATGTCCAGATGCTACGGACGACCCTGCCCGGTCCTGGCGCGCTCAGCAGCCGGTGGCCGGGCCGATCGCTGCCATCCGGGCGATGGCCAGCTCGACCCTGCCGCCCGACGTGTCCAGGCGGACGGCACCGGCTGGGGCATCGACGAGCTCGCCGCATGCCGTCCGTCCGTTGCCGTCGGTGATCTCGACCACCGCGGCCGCGCTCCCGGCCGACGGGGTGTCGGCGCTCGCGGCCGACTGCACCGGCCACCACCCGCTCGACGCGGCGAGCGCCATGGCGGCGACGGCGGCGAACGTCATGATCACACCGAGCCGCAGCCGGTTCACGGCGCGATCACCCCCGCCCGTGTGCGGGTGGGGCTGGCGCCCGCCGGGCGACGAGAGGGGCCAGGCCACGCTGGCCACGAGGAAGATCGACGAGCACGCCAGCCCGAGCGCCAGGAGCGCCAGACCGCCGGCGACGATCTGCACCCAGCGCGGCGCGCCCGTGCCACCGGAGCTCAGGACGCCGCACAGCCCGATGAAGGCGAGCGCGGCGAGCTGCACGCCGTTCCACCCGCGCGCCGAGCGCACGAACTCCGCCTCGCTGTCGTCGATCGGGCCGTCGGGAAGATCCATGATCCCAGTGAACGCCTGGGCGTTCAGCGGGTCCAGGGGAGGATCGGCGCGATCAGCGAGCGGTCACATCTACGCTGACGCCGGCGCCGAGGAACGAGCGGTGGCCGGCGATCCTCGGCACGTCGTCGAGGGGCTTCTCGTACGACCACGCGACGTCGACGACATCGCCGCCGCCATCGCCGGGGCGGTACGTCCAATACGACGCGTCACCCTTGTACGGGCAGTGGGTCGTCGTGTCCGTCGGCACGAACAGCTCGGTGCGGATGTCCTCGACCGGGACGTACCAGCGGTTCGGCAACCCGGTCTCGGAGAGCACGAGTGCATGGCGCGACTCGGCGACGACGGCGTCACCGATGCGCACGGTCACGGTCCGGCTGGACGGCCGCACGTCGGTGCGATGGAACGGATCGCGCAGGTGGGCGAACACCTCGTCGTCCTCGTCGAACCACCGGTCGAGTCGGTCCCAGTAGAACCCGACGAGGCCGCGCAGCCACGCGGCGCTGTCGATCGGGTCGCGGTAGCCCCAGACGGCGTTCTCGGCCACCCGGTCAGCGACGCGGACGGACCAGTACGAGGCGTCGCCCTTGAACGGGCAGTGCGACGTGCGGTCGGTGGGCTCGAGCAGCGACATGTCGACATCGGCCTCGGGAACGTAGAGCACCGGGAGCAGGTTGCTCTCGTGCACCAGACCACCGGCGATCGTGTCGAGGACGGTGACGCCGGCCAGCTCGGCCCGGACACGCCGGGGGAACGGGGTGAGGAGGAGGCGGTGCGCCGGCCCGTCGATCGAGTAGTTGGTCTCGGCCGGCGGGTTGGTCGCGAGCGGTCCGGGGGTGCGCGTGAGCGACATGGGGTCGACGGTAACCACGGCGCCGTCGAGTCAGTCGCGCGCCAGCCGCCACTCCGGCGGGTCCGGGCGGTCGTCGACGCCCGTCACCGCTGATGTCGTCGACCTCACGTCGAGCACCGTGCCATGATCGCCCGTCGTGACCGCCGAACCCGTCGGCCGGGTGCTCGGCACCGACGAGGCGACCCCGCTCGAGTTCTGGGTCGCCATCGCACCTGGCCAGCACCTCCAGCTCGACGACGTGGTGGCCGCCGACCGCATCCTGCCCACGGGCGAGAAGGTGTCGATCTACGGAATCGTCGAACAGGTGCGGGCCCGCCACGAGGGTGCCCACTTCGACTCGGACGTGTTCCTGATCGCCGACGGCATCCTGCCGGCCGAGGTCGCCGAAGCGGCCCACGTGCAGGTCACTCGCGTCGTCCCCGAGACGTTCGTGCCCCCGCTGCCCGGCACGGCGGTCCGCCGGGCCGTCGACGACGAGCGCGACGAGGCCCTGGACCTCACGGACGTCGAGCGACGCCTGCCGGCCGGCCTGACCCGCGACGGTGAGCCCGTCGTGCTCGACCTCGACTTCCTCGACGGCACGAAGGGGGCCCACGTCAACATCTCGGGCATCTCGGGCGTGGCGACGAAGACCAGCTACGCAACGTTCCTCCTCTACTCGCTGTTCAACTCCGGCGTGCTCGGAGCGGCGGCCACGAACACCAAGGCCCTGATCTTCAACGTCAAGGGTGAGGACCTGCTGTTCCTCGACCACACCAACATCCGCCTCGACGACGCGCAACGGGCGCGGTACGCGCTGCTCGGGCTCGAGGCCGCGCCGTTCCGATCCGTTCGCGTGCTCGCCCCACCACGGCGCGGGGACCCCAACGGCACGCCGGCGACCGGTGCCCGCACGATCGGCGTACGACCGCTCTATTGGACGATCGCCGAGTTCTGCTCCCAGGGCCTGTTGCCGTTCCTGTTCGCCGACGCCGAGGACGAACGCCAGCAGTACACGATCGTCGTGCAAGCGGTGACCGCCCAGCTCCGCCAGCACGCGGCGTCGGGCGACACTCGCGACGGCGCCGTGCGCATCGACGGTGTCACGGTCCGCACGTTCCGCGAGCTCGTGCGCGTCGTCGAAGCGAAGCTGATGCCCGACGATCCCGACGACGATGCCGACCCGCACTGGAGCGGTCGAGCGGTCGGGCGGGGCACCATCGGCGCGTTCGTGCGTCGCTTGGCGTCGGCCGAACGCCACGTCGAGCATCTGGTGCGCGCCGACATCGCCGATGCCGCGTCGCACTCGATCGACCTCGAAGCGCAGCAGGTCACCGTCGTCGACCTCCACCTGTTGCACGACCGCGCCAAGCGCTTCGTCGTCGGTGTCGTGCTGCGCCAGGCGTTCGACGCCAAGGAGGCCTCCGGGACCGCGTTGCCACTGCAGTTCGTCGTGCTCGACGAGCTCAACAAGTACGCGCCGCGGGACTCGTCGAGCCCGATCAAGGAGATCCTGCTCGACGTCGCCGAGCGTGGCCGCAGCCTCGGGATGATCCTGATCGGCGCCCAGCAGACGGCCAGCGAGGTCGAGCGCCGGATCGTCGCCAATGCGGCCGTCCGGGTCGTCGGGCGGCTCGATTCGGCCGAAGCCGGCAGGGAGCAGTACGGGTTCCTCCCCGCCGTGCAGCGCCAGCGGGCGACGATCCTCAAGCCGGGATCGATGTTCGTGTCCCAGCCCCGCCTACCCGTGCCGGTGCTGCTCGAGTTCCCGTTCCCCGCCTGGGCGACGCGGGCCGCCGAGGCCGGCGCCGCGCCGGCCCGGTCGGGCGGGCCGGCCGGCCGGCCCGGCGACGATCTCGGGCGCGCACCCTTGGAGCATGATCCGTTCACGGGCCTGTGACCCGCTCGGTGCACCACCCAGAGGACGGAACGGATCAACCCCAGCGGAGCACCCGATGCGAGCAGCCGACGAAGCCCAGGCCGAGGACCTCGAGGCCCGGCTCGGCGTCGTCGTCGGGCAGCTCAACGCGGTCCACGCCGAGCTCGTCGGGTTGATCGCCGAAGCGGCGACGACAGGCGCCTGGGAGGGCTGGGGGGTCACGTCGCTGTGCCACTGGCTCACGTGGCAGGCCGGTCTGTCCCGGGCCCACGCACTCGAGCTGATCCGACTGGCCGAGGCCCGGGCCACCCACCCGGAGATCAGCGCCGCGTTCCAGGACGGCGCGTTGACCGTCGACCAGGCGGCGGTCGCCGTGAAGGTCCCGGCCCACAACGATGCCGAGGTCGCCGAGCTGGCCCCGATGACCACCGTCTCCCAACTGCGCACGGTCGTGCGCTGCTCGCAGCCCGTCGTCGAGCCGGCGGCCCCTGAGGCGCCGACCGAGTCGGTGCGCACGTGGTTCGACGACGACGGCCACTACCAGGCCCGCATCAGCCTCGACGCCGACCACGGCCGGATCGTCCAAGCTGCCCTGCAGGCCGCCCGCGACCGGCTCTTCCGGGACGGCCACGTCGGCGCCACTTGGATCGACGCGCTGCTCGACGTCGCCCAGCGATCGCTCGACAACGAGGCGCTGTCGCGACGCGAGCGCTTCCGGGTCAACGTGTTCCTGGACCCGAACGTCGACCAGACGGCGAGGTGGAGCGACGGCACCCCCCTGCCCGACGCCATCCATCGCCACCTGACGTGCGACGGTCGTCTCACCCCGACGTTCGTCGAGTCGGGCCGACCGGTGTCCGTCGGACGATCGATCACCACGATCCCCGAACGCACCCGCCGCCTCGTGGTCCAGCGCGACGGCGCCTGTCGCGTGCCGTGGTGCAACCACTCCCGGCAGCTCGAGATCCACCACGTCGTCCACTGGAAGGACGGCGGTCGAACCGACACCGACAACCTGATCGCGTTGTGCGCGTCCTGTCACCGACTCCACCACCGTGGCGACCTGGGCATCGCCGGCAACGCCGATCTCGCCGACGGCCTGACGTTCACCGACCGCCGCGGCCGCACGCTGACTGCGGCACCCCGCATCACCCGTCCGAGCGGACCTCCACCGACACCGGGCCGCCCGTTCGAGCATCCGCTCGGAGAGCGGCTCGATCGGCGGTCGCTGCACCTGTCGGATCCGCCGAACGCCCCCCCTGGCTCGGCGGCCTGAACGACCGAGCCGGTGGCGCATGAAGATCCGCGCCGGCGACTGCCCGCTCGCTCCCGAACGCGACCTGTCACGTCGATCGGACCCGAGGTCGACCCGCCTCGGACCGCGACCGTCGGAACGGCATCGGAGCGGATCCCAGCGCGCGGCGCGGTCATCGGGCGCGGGTGGGTCCCGAGCTCGCCATGCAGCGGACGATCGCATCGACCGATCGGTCGACATCGTCCTCGGTCGTCGCCCAACTCGACACGGAGATGCGCATCGCCGGCGCGCCTCGGAACGTCGTGCCGCCGACCCAGCACGTGCCATCGCGCTGCACCCGGCCGATCACTGTCGACGCGTCGATCCCCTCGAAGCGCACGAGCACCTGGTTCAAGACGACCTCGTTGACGATCTCGATGCCGTCCACCGCTCCGAGTCGTTCGGCGAAGCGACGGGCCAGCTGGCAGTGCCGAGCGACGAGCTGATCGATGCCGCTCCGCCCGAGCGACCGCATCGCGGCATACGTCGCGATCGCCCGCGCCCGCCGCGACGCCTCCGGGCTCCAGTTCATCGGATCCAGCCGGGCGTCGCTGCCAGCGACCAGGTACGGCGCCAGCTGCGTCATCGCGGCGGCGTGCGCATCTGGGTGCGCCGTCATCGCGACGCCGCAGTCGTAGGGGGCGTTGAGCCACTTGTGGCCGTCGGTGCTCCACGAGTCGGCCCGCTCCATGCCGACCGTGAGGTGCTTCGTCGACTGCGACGCCCTGGCCCACGCGCCGAACGCGCCGTCGACGTGGACCCAGCCACCCCGCTCGTGCACTGCGTCGACGATCGGCTCGAACGGGTCGAAGGCGCCGGTGTTGACCTCGCCGGCCTGCGCACAGACGATCAATGGACCGTCGGTCGCCGCCACTGCCTCGGCGAGCGGACCGGCGAGCATCCGCCCTTGGTCGTCGGCCGGAGCGACGGTCGACGCGCTCGTCCCGAAGCCGAGGAACCGCAGCGCACGGTCGATCGTGCTGTGCCGCTGCTCACCGACCACGACCGTCACCGCCGGCGCTCCGAACAGCCCGTCCGCCTCGACGTCCCACCCGGCCGCCGCCAGCACGTGGTGGCGCGCCGAGGCAAGACACGTCCAGTTCGCCATCTGGGCGCCCGTCGTGAAGCCGACGGATGCGTCACGGGGCAGGTCGAGCACGTCGAGCAGCCACCGACCGGCGACGTCCTGGACGCTGATCGCGCCGGGCGACATCACCCACAGCGCAGTGTTCTGGTCCCACGTGCTGACCAGCCAGTCAGCGGCCATCGCCGCGGGCAGGGTGCCACCGGTGACGAACCCGAAGTACCGGCCACCACCGCTGGACACGAGACCTGGCGCCACTGCGGCCGCGAGGTCGTCGACGACGGTCACCGGATCGATCCCGTGCTCGGGGAGCTCACCCAGCGCCACCCGCAGCGACTCGACGCTGGCGTCCACCCCTGTGCCGGCGGGCGACACGGGACGCTCCGAGCGACGGACCAGGTACTCACCGGCGAGTTGCCGGGCATGGTCGAGCGCAGCCATGTCGATGTCGATGCCCATCGCGCGATGTAACACCCGTCGGGTCGGTGCGGGGCGCATCATCGACGACGGCCTCCGCCCGACTCACCCCAGACATCCATCGGAGGATCCAGCCCATGTCGCTACCGTCGGCAGCGATGTTCGGTGCAGTGGGATCCAGCAACCCGTGAAGTTGCTGCACACGTCGGACTGGCATGTCGGCAAATCGCTTCGCGGGATCTCGCGGGCCGACGAGCACCGTGCCGTGCTCGCCGAGATCGCGTCGATCGCCGACGTCGAAGCCGTCGACCTCGTCGTCGTCGCCGGCGACCTGTTCGACACCGCCGCGCCACCGCCGGAGGCGCAGGGACTGGTGTACGACGCGCTGCTCCGCCTGGCTGCCGGGCGCACAGCGCCAGCGGGCCACCATCCTCAAGCCCGGCTCGATGTACGTCAGCCAGCCGCGCCTGCCCGTGCCGGTGCTCGTCGACTTCCCGTTCCCGGCGTGGGCGACGCGCTCGGCCGAGGCCGCGCCGGCATCGGCGGCGACGGCCGGGGGTGACGACGGCGCCGATCCGTTCGCGGGGTTGTGATGCGCCTGTTGCACACCGCCGACTGGCAGATCGGCAAGC
>JBEVOM010000029.1:0-5396 GCA_040507575.1 Ilumatobacteraceae bacterium | reverse complement strand
CGCCCCACCCCCCCCGTGCGGCCCCCTGGTCTGGGGGGCGCGCCGCCCCCCCCCGGGCGCTGTTGCTCCGGGTGGGGGGGGGCTTAAAGGCCCCCCGCACCTCACGGAGGATCGACCGCCGACGCCGCGACGGCACCCCAGACGAGCGGGTGATCGACGGCCCCAGGCCGGTGAACCGCCTCGTCGGGGCGGGCCACGCGCGATCCGGGCTCGGTGTCGACGTGCGGGGCACGGTCAGCTCCCGATCTCGCGAGCCGGGCTGATACACCGGCGCCGTGGCTGATTCGTACTTCCAGTCCGTCGGCTCGGGCGTGTTGCCGTTCCCCGGTGCGCACGCGCCCTGGGGCGACGACATGCTGCACGGCCGGTTGCTCGGAGGGCTCGCGGCGCGGGCGCTCGAAGCTGCGCACGGCGAGCCGGGGTGGCGGGCGGCGAGGCTCACCGTCGACCTGTTCCGACCGGCCGCGATGGCGCTCGTGGAGATCGATGTGCGACCGATCCGAGCCGGCCGGCGCATCAAGGTCACCGACGCCTGGATGCGGTGCGACGGCCACGACGTCGGGCGCGCGACGGCGGTGTTCCTGGCCGGGAGCGACGAGCCTCCTGGACGGATCTGGCGCCCTCCGCACGAGCCGTGGCCCGATCCCGACTCGCTCGCAGCCTCCGAGGCCGGTTCGCCAGACGACGACCGCTGGTGGTTCCGGGACGTCGAGGGCGGCTTCGGCACTGGTGAGCACACCCGGGTCTGGACCAGGGACACCAACCACCTCGTCGACGACGAGCCTGTGTCGCCGTTCGTGCGTACGGCGCTGTCCGGCGACATCGCGTGTCCGCTCGCGAACTGCAGCGACCGCGGCCTGCACTACATCAACGCCGACTACACGATGCTGATCGGGCGTTACCCCGTCGGCGAGTGGGTCGGTATCGACGTCGCCCAGCAGATCGATGCGGACGGCATCTCGGTGGGCTCGGCCACGCTCGTCGACCGGACCGGCCCGTTCGCCACCAGCGGCGGTGCGTCGTTGGCGCGACCCCGGATGGAGACCGCGCCGTAGGGCCGTCAGTCCGGAGGACCAGGTGCGCCGGCGATGCGACGTCGCAGCTCGACCATCACGTCGCCACCGGCGATCGACGTCAGCTCATCAGCGAGGGAGTCGATGACCGGTCGGTCTCCGACGTAGGTCTCGGGTTCCTCGGTGCAGCACCACGCCATCGTCTCGCCGTCCGGGCCCCAGTCGGCGCGACTCCAGCGGCGGACGGTTGCGGACTCGCGCCCGTCGGGGAGCGGATGCCAGTCGACGTGGATCGGCAGCTGCGAGCACACGGACGGTTTCCAGTCGATCGGCGACTCATCGGCAGCAAGTGCCGCGAGGTGCAGTGCGCACCCGGGCCCGCCGGCGAAGCCAGGACGGTTGAGGAAGATGCATGCGCCGTCGACGAGCTTCGTGTTCGTCTGCGTTGCGTCGGAGAACACGTCGTGCTCGTCGACGGCGTCGTGAAACTGCCAGACCGCTGGGCCGAGTGTTGCTGCGTAGGCGGACACGGTCATGGCGTCCTCCACGTCACCGAGCTCGGCTCCGATCGAGCAGCAGCCCTGGTGCAGCTCGGGGGCCGGTTCGTCGAGGATCCCGAGGCAGCCGCGGCCCCAGATGCACGTCCAGTTGGACTGCAGGAACGCCGGGTCGAACCGCCAGTCGATCTCGCCGGCCGCGATCTCGATGAACTCACCGGCGGGCTCGGGCGGGACGGTCATCGCCGGCCATCATCGCACTACGACGACGGGCGGCCGCGGCGCGGAGGTCTGGCTGACGACGCACCGAGTTCATCTCGTCTTCACCGACGCAGCTCGACTGGCATGCCATGCTCCTGATCGAGAGGCCCGGCGTGCTAGCGCGTTGGACGCCGGCGCTCCCGAGCGATCGGGGACGTTCCGATGGTCGATGACGGGAGCGGGAGGTGACCGAGGCGATCAGCACGGCCGAAGGGCACGGTGGCCCGCGCCTGCGCGACGTGGTCGGTCCGGCGCTGCGCACGTATCGAGAGCGCTTCTGGCGGGTGGCGGGCACGGCGTTCGTCGTCTTCGGGGCCGTCTCGGCGACCGATGCCTTGGCAACGGTCCTCGTCATCGAGCACGTCTCGAGCCCGGTCGGGGCCGCAGCCACGTCGGCGGCCTCGGCGGTGTTCTCGATGGTCGGCGTGGTGGTGTACGCGGGCATCCTCGACAAGGTCGTGGGAGCCCACCTGCACGGCCACCCGGACCTCGCCGTTCCCGAGATCTGGAAGGTGCTCCCGTTGCGTCGGCTCGTGGCGGCCGACGTCGTCCTGGCCGTTGCGACGCTCGTCGGCCTGGTCCTGTTCGTGGTCCCGGGCGTGATCGTGTTCACGTTGTGGTCGCTCGTCGGACCGGTGATCACGATCGAGGACCGCTCGGTGGGTTCGGCGCTCCGACGATCGTGGCAACTCGTGCGTCCGCACTTCTGGCTCACGCTGGGCCTCGTCACGGCGCCACTGCAGGTCGAACAGGCGACGTTGCACGCGGTCCACTACACCGACATCTTCGAGCATCCGTTGGTGCCGGCCTTCCTCCTGAACGGACTGCTCGGCATGGTGATCGGCTCGGTCGTCGGACTCGTCGAGGTCGTCCTCGCCTACGATCTCATCGCCAGGACGGACCGGCGCCCATCGGTGCAGGACCAACGCTCGCCGGTCTGAGCGTGGGTCATCGCGTGCCGGCCGCTGTCGCCCGGCCTGACCATGTTCGTGGTGCGCCGCGGATGTCGTGCGCCCGCGGTCGACGGCATTGCCATGATGGTCTCGTGCGTGCCGTCAGAGGTCCTGTGTGGTCGATCCCCGGAGTGCTGGGCGGCACCGGCCGATGAGTGACGTGGATGGTGCCGACCGGGAGGCACAGCGGTCGATCCATCGCCTGCTGCGGTCATTCCGCTCCCCGGACAGCTTCGGGCTCGTCCTCGTCATGATCGTCGTGACGTACGTGTTGGCGGTCTCGGTGCCCGGCCGTTGGGCATCGAGCCTCGTGCTGCTCGCCCAGATCGTCACCGTGCGCGTGTCGTTGCACACGTCACGGGCCAGTTCCGTGCTCCGAACGACGTCCGACGTGATGCTCGCGCTCGCCGGGCTGGCGGCCATCGGCAACCTGGTGTTCGACAGCGACGATGCGGTGCTGGCCGTCGTGTTCCTCGGCAGCAGCATGCTGGCCTTCATCGCCCCGTTCTCGATCCTGCGCGAGATCATCTTCCGCCACACCGTCGATCGCGAGACGATGCTCGGCGTCCTGTCCGCGTACCTGTTCTTCGGCATGGCGTTCGCGTTCACGTACCGGTTCATCGGTCACGTGCAGACCGAGCCCTTCTTCGGCGCCGGCGGCGAAGGCACGGTGCCTCAGGACATGTTCTTCAGCTTCGTCACCCTGACGACGACCGGGTACGGGAACCTCGTGCCGGCGGCCAGCCTGGGCCAGAGCCTGGCTGTGCTCGAGGCGTTGATCGGTCAGCTGTTCCTCGTGACCGCCGTGTCCAAGCTCGTCAACGCCTGGCGGCCCGTCCAGCGCGGAGGGACGGCGCCGACCGACGAGGGCGGGGGCCCGGCATGAGGCTCACGAGTCGGGATCAGGTGCGCCGCAGGTGCGTGTCGTGAGCTCGACGACTCGGAGGAGGCGCGTCGGCTCACTCCGGCGGCGGCTTGCAGCACGAGTCCGGAGACGAGGACTCGGAGCTGGAGGGCGAGGGTGGCAGGGTCAGCAGCGGGCGGTCGGGCGTCGGTGGCCCCGCCGACACGGCGCGCTGATGCCCCCGACATCTGGGCGCGATCCGTACCGCTCTGCGAGACGGGTCGCGCCCAGATCGCCGCCGGGCCCGTCGTCAGCCGCACCAGGTCGCCAGCGCGTCGGCGAGGCCGGGGTCGCCGAGCTCGCCCGCCCAGGCGACGTATCCGTCGGGTCGGATCAGCACGGCCGCCGGCGCAGTGACTGCACCGAGCACGGGCAGCTCCCACGCGCCGTCGGCGGTGGCGTCCACGCGTCGCAAGCGCTCGATGTCGGGTGCCACGTCGGCCGCACGACCGGCTGCGAACGCGAGCAGCACCGGTCGCGCGTCGTGCAGCAGGTCGTAGACGCGCGTCGCACCAGCAGCGTCCGCGCCTGCGGTGCGCAGGTCGAGGTCCGGCATCCGTCGCCCGACGACCGCATGGCCGCCGCCGAGGTCGTAGTGCACGTCGAGGCCCGACAGCATCCCGGCGAAGCGGCGGCGCGGCTCGTCCATCGCCAGCAGCTCGGCCAGGTCCTCGATCAGGGCCTGGTGCTGGACGTCGGGGTTGTTCAGCGCGACCTGCGCCCGCGTGTGGCGCAGCACGCGGGCACCGACGGGGTGGCGCTCGGCGTGGTAGGTGTCGAGCAGCGCCTCGGGTGACCTGCCGTCGACGACCTGGGCCAGCTTCCACCCGAGGTTCACGGCATCCTGCACACCGATGTTGAGGCCCTGGCCACCCATCGGCGGGTGCACGTGGGCGGCGTCGCCAGCCAGCAGGACCCGGCCTCGGCGGTACTCCGCCGCCTGGCGGGCGACGTCGGTGAACCGGGAGATCCACATCGCCCGGCGCAGCCCGAAGTCCGTCCCGTACACGGCGACGAGCGCCGCCCGCAGCTCGTCGATGGTCGGGTCGCTCACGTGGTCGACCTTGCGCTCGTTGAGCACGAGCCGGATCGGCTCGTCGGGCCGGCGTCGACCGATGGCGTGCTGGCCGATCCGATCGCGCCGGAAGCCGAGCTCGGGCTCCTCGTCCATCTCGACCTCGGCCAGGATCCAGCTCATCGTCGGATCGGTGCCCGGGAAGTCGATGCCCGCCGCCTTGCGCACGAGGCTGCGCCCGCCGTCGCAGCCGACGATGTAGCGGGCCCGCAGCGCCGTGCCGTCGCCGAGCTCGACGTCCACGCCATCGTCGTCCTGGGCCAGCCCGACGAGCTCGCGGCCACGCAGCATCGGCACGCCGAGCTCGGCGATCCACTCGCCCATGATCCGCTCGATGTGGCTCTGCCACAGGGCCAGCCCGTACGGGTGGCGCGACGGGAAGTCGCTGAGGTCGAGCCGGATCTGGCTATAGCCCACGATCTGCATCACCTCGCCGGCGGCGAGGAACCGGTCGGCGACGCCGCGCTGGTCGAAGACCTCGATCGTGCGGGCGTGCAACCCACCGGCGCGCGAGCTCTCGAGCTCGTGGCTCGTGCGCCGCTCGACGACCACGGCGTCGACTCCGGCCAACGTCAGTTCGGCCGCCAGCGCCATCCCCGTCGGACCACCGCCGGCGATCACCACGGCGTGCTCCGGCGTGCTGCCATCGGTCCCGTTCACCACCATGGGCACCACTCCTCGCTACGCCCGCTC
>JBEVOM010000232.1:0-6480 GCA_040507575.1 Ilumatobacteraceae bacterium | reverse complement strand
GCTCGCCGAGCCCGCCCACGCCGTGCGGGCGACGGGGGTCGCCGGGGACGCGGTCAAGGGCATCATCGAGGTCCTCGACGACGACGACGTCGAGGACGCCCTCGGCGGCATGGTCGAGCGCCGCCTGCGCCAGGTCGACGTCGCCCCGCTGCTCGCCCGGGCGATCGACGTCAGCGTGCAGGGAGGTCACGACCAGCGCCTGCTCGACGCGGTGCTGAAGGGCCTCGGCTCGTTCCTCGAGGAGAACCGCGACACGCTCCGGGGGAGGCTCCACACCGAGTCGCCGTGGTGGGTGCCCGAACCGATCGACGACCGCATCTTCGGCAAGATCTTCGGCGGGGTGCAGAGCTTCCTCGCCGACGTCCTCGCCGACCCCGAGCACGAGGTCCGCCACTCGCTCGAGGAGCGCGTCCTCGACCTCGCCAACCGCCTGCGCACCGATCCGGCGATGATCGCCAAGGCCGAGGAGCTCAAGCAGGAGATGCTGTCGCACCCCGAGGTGCAGCGCTGGCTGCAATCGCTCTGGGGCGAGATCAAGCGGACGATGATCGGTGCCGCCGACGACCCCAACAGCGAGCTGCACCTGCGGCTCGACGCCGGTCTCGTCCGCGCCGGCAGCCGACTGGCCACCGATCACGAGCTGCAGGTGAAGATCGACCGGTGGGTCGAGCGGCTGGTCACCTACGTCGTCGACAACTACAAGGACGAGGTCGCCGACCTCATCGCCTCGACGGTCGAGCGCTGGGACGGCAACGAGACCTCGCGGCGGATCGAACTGCAGGTCGGCCACGACCTGCAGTTCATCCGGATCAACGGGACCGTGGTCGGTGGCCTCGTCGGGCTGGTGATCTACACCATCGGCGAGCTGCTGTACTGAGTTGCCTCGCTCGCTGCGCTCGCGGGGTCGGCCGGGCCGACCTGACCGTCCATCGTCGCTGCGGTCGGGGCTGGCGCAGCCGGGGGCGAGACGAGTGGGGTCGAAGCGGGCGGGGAACCGGGGCAACTACCGTCGCGGTCGTGTCTGACGACGCCGCCGTTGCCAGGCGGGCCATCCCGCTCGTCGATCTCACCGACCTGTCCGACGACGCCGACGAGAAGGGCGCCGAGCGACTGTGCGCGCGCGGCGCGGCGGCCGGGGTCGCCGCGGTGTGCGTGTGGCCGCGCTTCGTGCCCGTCGCCGTGGCGGCGCTCGAGGGGACAGGAGTCCGGGTGGCGACCGTCGTCAACTTCCCGAGCGGTGACGAGGCCGCCTACGACGTCGGGGAGGACGCCCACCGTGCCGTGACGGCGGGGGCCACGGAGGTCGACGTCGTCCTGCCCTACCGCGCCTGGCTGGCCGGCGACGAAGAGCACGCCGCGAGCGTGCTGGAGAACGTGCGGGCCGTGACGAACGAGGACGGCCGGATGATGAAGGTGATCATCGAGACCGGCATGCTCACCGACCGGGCGGCCATCGCCGGTGCCGCCGGCTTCGCGATCGCCCACGACGCAGACTTCGTGAAGACGTCGACCGGCAAGACGCCGGTGTCGGCGACACCCGAGGCGGCCGAGACGATCCTGAACGCGATCGGGGAGTGGCAGGAGCACCAGCGGGCCCGCGGCCTGTTCCCCCGGGTCGGGCTGAAGGTCTCTGGCGGTGTGCGTACCGTGGCTGACGCCGCCGCCTACCTCGACCTCGCCGATCGGATCATGGGCGACGGGTGGGTCACACCCCAGACGTTCCGCTTCGGTGCCAGCGGACTCCTCGATGCGCTGCAGCTGGCCAAGCGAGGCGGTCTGCGCCTGGTCCGCCCCGGCGACGAGTATTGACGATCAGGAGCTCGGTGGGCCGGTGAGCCGGAGGGGGTCGAGCACCCGGCGAGCCTCGTCCGGCGCGAGGACGCCCTCCTCGATGACCAGCTCGATGATCGAGCGGTCCTCGTCGAGCGCCCGGTGCACGAGCTCGGCTGCCCTGGCGTAGCCGATGATCGGGTTCAGCGCCGTCGCCAGCGCCGAGGATCGCTCGGCGTAGCGACGGGTGCGTTCGACGTCAGCCTCGATGCCACGGACGCAGCGATCGGCGAACAACCGGCACACGTTGGCCAGCAGCGTCCCCGACTCGAGGAGCGCGTCCGCCGTGACGGGGAGGTACGTGTTCAGCTCGAGGATGCCTTGCGATGTGGCGAACGTGACCGTGGCATCGTTGCCGAAGACCCGCGCCGCGACCTGGTTGACCGACTCGCACAGCACCGGGTTGACCTTGCCCGGCATGATCGACGAACCGGCCTGCAGCTCGGGGAGGCGGATCTCGGCCAATCCGGCCGACGGGCCGCTCGACAGCAGGCGGATGTCGTTGGCGATCTTCGTGAGCGCGACGGCGATCCCGCGTAGGCCCGCCGACGCGTCCGCCAGCGCGCCCTGGCCGCCCTGCTGGACCATCGGGTCGGCGCTCGGGCGCAGTGGGAGGCCGGTCTCGGCGGCGAGCGCCGCGATGACTGCCGGGGCGAACCCGGGCGGCGCGTTGATCCCGGTGCCGACGGCCGTGCCGCCGAGCGGCAGCTCGCCGAGCGCCTCGACGTCGGCACGCGATCTCGCCGCGGCGCGTGAGAGCAGCCCGCCCCACGCCGCCGCTTCTTGGCCCAGTGTCACGGGCGTGGCGTCCATGAGGTGGGTGCGCCCGGCCTTCACGACCGTGGCGAAGCGTCCGGCGAGCTCGTCGAACGCGTCGATCAGCTCGGCGACCGCGGGGTGGACGTCGTCGACCAGGAGCCGGGCGACGGCGATCCGGATCGCGGCCGGCACGGTGTCGTTGGACGACTGCGACGCGTTGACGTGGTCGTTCGGGTGGACAGCAGCGCCGAGCGCGTCCGAGGCCAGCGCGGCGACGACCTCGTTCACGTTCATGTTCGTCGACGTGCCCGAGCCCGTCTGGAAGACGTCGATCGGGAACTGATCGTCGAGCTCGCCGGACTCGATGCGCCGCGCCGCGGTGGCGATCGCCGTCGCCATCGCGGCGTCCAGCCCAGGCACGCCGAGATCGCTGTTGACCGGCGCGGCCTGGCGCTTGATCGCGGCGAGAGCGTGTGCCACACGAACGTCGAGCGGGCGGTGGGCGATCGGGAAGTTGCCGATGGCCAGATCCGTCTGCGTCCCCCACAGGTGGTCGCGAGTTGCCATGCGTCCACCTTATGGACGCCACTTCGGTCGCCACACCGGCACTGGACTGTCGTACATTGCGGGTCGCATGGCCCCCGCCCCTGCGATCCCCGACGGACCCGATGCCGCACCCACGGTCTCGTGGGACCGTTTCGAGGCCGTGCTGTTCGACCTCGACGGTGTGCTGACGCCGACGGCCGACATCCACCTCCGGGCCTGGACCACGATGTTCGACGAGTTCCTCGTGCCGCGAGGACTGGCACCGTTCTCCGCCGCCGACTACCACGGGTACGTCGACGGCAAACCGCGCTTCGACGGCGTTCGGTCGTTCCTCGGGTCCCGAGACATCACGCTGCCCGACGGAGAACCGGACGACGCGCCGGGCCAGGGCACGGTGGCGGCGCTCGGCAACCGAAAGAACGAGGTGTTCCAGCAGGTGCTGCGCGACGACGGCATTGCCCCGTATCCCGGTTCGCTGCTGCTGCTCGACGACCTGGCGAGACGGCACACGAAGGTGGCCGTCGTGTCGTCGTCGCGCAACGCCAAGGAGGTGCTCGAGGCGTCCGGTCTGGCGCCTCGGTTCGAAGTCGTGGCTGACGGCGTCGTCGCCGCCGATCAGCACATCGCCGGGAAACCGTCGCCGGACCTGTTCCTCGCCGCGGCCCGATGGCTCGACGTCGCGCCGGCCGACGCGGTGGTGGTGGAGGACGCGCTGTCGGGCGTCGCCGCCGGCCGTGCCGGCACCTTCGGCCTGGTGATCGGCGTCGACCGAGGCGTCGGACACGTCGCGCTCCTCGAGAACGGGGCTGACATCGTCGTCGACGACCTCGGCGACCTGGTGGCCACCGGCGATCGTGACGGGGCATGATCCACGACGCCCCCGAGCACCTCGAGCTCAGCCGGTTCCCGCTCGACCCGTGGCGGCTCGTCGAGCGGGAGTATGACGTCGACGATCTCGGGCTGACCGAGACGCTCTTCGCCGTCGGGAACGGCTACATCGGCATGCGGGCCAACCCCGAGGAAGGGCGCGACGCGCACAGCCACGGCACGTACCTCAACGGGTTCCACGAGACGTGGCACATCCACCACGCCGAGGAGGCGTTCGGGTTCGCGAAGACCGGTCAGACGATCGTCAACGTCCCGGATGCCAAGCTCATGAAGCTGTACGTCGACGACGAGCCGCTGCTGCTGGCGGGCGCCGACCTCGAGGCGTACGAGCGGGTGCTCGACTTCCGCGACGGCACGCTGACTCGGGACCTCGTGTGGCGGACGCCGGCCGGCAAGCGGGTGCGGGTGCGCTCGCAGCGCCTGGTGAGCTTGGCCCACCGGCACCTGGCGATGCTGTGCTTCGAGGTGACGATCCTGGAGGGCAACGCGCCGATCGTCGTGTCGTCACAGCTCCTCAACCGCCAGGACGGCGAGGACGAGTACCACGTCGCCGACGCCGCGCTGGGGCATGGCCGCGACCCCCGCAAGATGCGGGCCTTCGATCACAGGGTGCTCGTCCCCCGCCTGCATCGCGAGGTCGCCGGCGAGGTGATGCTCGGGTACCGCTGCGCCAACAGCGGCATGACGATGGCGTGCGCGTACCGGCACGTCGTCGAGACGGCGGCCGATCACACCGTGGAGACGACGGTCGGCCCCGATCAGGCCAAGACGGTCCTGTCCGCCCGCATGTACGCCGGCCAGTCGCTGCGCATCGTCAAGCTCGTGTCGTACCACACGTCGACCGGGGTGCCGGTGGAGGAGCTCGCCGACCGCTGCCACCGCACGCTGGAACGGGCGGTCGACGACGGGCCGGACTCGATCATGGCCGAGCAGCAGGCGTGGCTGGCTCGGTTCTGGGAGCGCAGCGACGTCGAGCTGCTCGGTGACGAGCCCGCCCAGCAGGCCGTCCGGTGGAACCTGTTCCAGCTCGCCCAGGCCAGCGCCCAGACCCAGCAGCACGGCATCGCCGCGAAGGGGGTCACGGGTAGCGGGTACGAGGGTCACTACTTCTGGGACACCGAGACGTACGTTGTCCCGTTCCTCGCATACACCAACCCCGAGCTGGCCCGCGGCGTGCTGCGGTTCCGCTGGCGTCAGCTCGGCAAGGCCCGGGAGCGGGCGATCGAGCTGAACCAGGTCGGCGCGCTGTACCCGTGGCGGACGATCAACGGCGACGAGGCATCGGCGTACTACGCCGCCGGTACGGCCCAGTACCACATCAACGCGGCGATCGCGTTCGCCCTCAAGCGGTACCTGGACGCCACCGGCGACATCGCGTTCCTCGCCGGCGAAGCGGCGGAGATGCTCGTCGAGACCGCGCGGCTGTGGGAGGACCTGGGTTTCTACGGCGCCAACGGGGACGAGGTCTTCCGCATCCACGGCGTCACCGGGCCCGACGAGTACACGACCGTCGTCAACGACAACCTGTACACGAACGTCATGGCCCGCTTCAACATGCGGTACGCGGCCCGGGTGGTCGAGCTCTTGGAGAGTTGGGACGGCGACGCGTACGCCAGCCTCTGTCGTCGCGTCGGGCTGCAGCCCGGCGAGACGAAGCGCTGGACGCGCGCCGCCGAGTCGATGTACCTGCCCTACGACGAGGTCCTTGGCATCCATCCCCAGGACGACAACTTCTTGGAGCGCGAGTCGTGGGACTTCAGGCACACGCCGCCCGACAAGTACCCGTTGCTGTTGCACTTCCATCCGCTCGTCATCTACCGCCATCAGGTGCTCAAGCAGGCCGACGTGGTCCTGGCGATGGTCCTGCGCAGCGACCAGTTCCCGCTCGACCAGCGGCGTCGCAACTTCGACTACTACGACCCGATCACCACGGGTGACTCCTCGCTGTCGGCGTGCGTGCAGGCGGTCGCGGCGGCCCAGATCGGTTACGACGAGCTGGCCATGGAGTACTTCCGTGACGCGCTGTTCGTGGATCTTGCCGATACCCACCGCAACGCCAGCGACGGCGTCCACGTCGCGTCAGCCGGCGGGGTGTGGGGCGCGATCGCGTTCGGGTTCGCCGGGCTCTTCGATCTCGGCACGGCGCTGCGGTTCACGCCCAGCTTGCCATCGGTGTGGCAGCGCGTGACGTTCCGGATGCAACGGCACGGATCGCGCATGGTCGTCGATCTCGACGCGGAAGGTTGCACGATCTCGGTGCTCGACGGGCCGCCGGTCCCGATCGAGTCGGTCGACGGCGACACCCGCACGATCGTGCGCGTCGAGCCCGGATCGTCCCACCACATCCCCCGCGTCCCGCTGCCGACCTGACATCGTTTTGGTCCGGATATTGGTCGCACGTGCGACGGCGGACTCAACCGGTCATCGCAACACCGGGCGGGTTGAACGGTTCGGAGA
>JBEVOM010000214.1:0-34211 GCA_040507575.1 Ilumatobacteraceae bacterium | reverse complement strand
CCCGGTTGACCTCGCCGATGGCGTCGGACAGCGCATCCTCAGCGGCGCGCTTGGTGGCGAACCCCTGGCGGCTGATCTGGCGGCGCTTGTCGGTACCCGGGTGGACCCCGGCGTCGACCCGGTACGCCCACCGCCCGTCCTTGCGGTACACGCGTCCACGCGCCATGCCCGAACGCTACTGCTCATCGAATTCCTGTGCACGATCCGTGCACGAATCGCCTCGGAGGCCTTCGCCGGCTCTACGCAGCAATCGCAAAACTCCTGGTAGATGGGTGCCCGGGGCGGGATTTGAACCCGCACGATCCGTGGATCAGAGGGGTTTAAGCCCCCCGCGTCTGCCAGTTCCGCCACCCGGGCGCCGCTCCAACGGTACTGATCCGACGCAAACCCCGACGTCGTCGGCGCCTACCCTGTGTCCCGATGCTGGCAATGATCCCAATCCGCGATGGCGTCGTGCCGGCCGGGGGTGCCGAGACCATCGCCGAGTGCGCCGGCCGCGCACTGCTCGCCGGGTCGTCACCCCAGGCCGACGCGCTCGACGGGATCTCCGGTGACCTGCGGCTGGTCGAGCTCGGCGAGTACGCCCCGGCCCGCTGGGCCGCCGCGCTCGCTCCGCTGGTCGACGACCCGGTCGTCGTCCTGCCGGCCTCGCCCGACGGGCGGGACCTGGCGCCACGACTGGCCCGGCTCCTCGGGCGGCCGCTGTTCGCCGGGGCCATGCTCGTGCGGCCGGACGCGGTGCGCCTCGTGCGCGGTGGTGGCCGTGGACTCGTGGACGTCCCGGTGACCGGCGCGATCGTGGCGACCCTGCAGCCCGGTGTGCGCGGGGTGGACGTCGAGCCGGACGCCCGGAGGACGGCGACCGTCGAGGAGGCGGCGGACACGACCGGCACCGTCGACGCAACCGTCGTCGAGGTGCTGCCGCCCGACGTCGCGACGATGGACCTCGCCGAGTCGGCCCGCATCCTCGGGGGTGGGGCCGGCCTCGACGCCGCCGATCGCTTCCGCCAGCTCGCCGTCGTCGCCCGCTCGCTGGGCGCGTCGATGGGCGCAACGCGTGTCATCACCGACCGCGGCTGGGTCGAGCACCAGCGCCAGATCGGCACCACCGGCGTGGTCGTCGACCCGGCGCTGTACATCGCGCTCGGGATCAGCGGAGCCGTCCAGCACACCGCCGGACTCGGGACGCCCGACCACATCGTCAGCGTCAACACCGACCCGCACTGCCCGATGATGCAGATGGCCGACTTGGCCGTGGTCGCCGACGCCAACGCCGTGCTCGACGAGCTCGAGGCGAGGGTCCGTGGCTGAGACCGACTACGACGTCGTCGTCGTCGGCGCCGGACCGGCCGGAGCGTGCGCGGCGACCGTTCTGGCCCGCGCCGGGCGCTCGGTGCTGCTCCTGGAACGGGGCCCGTTCGCCGGTAGCAAGAACATGTACGGAGGCGTCGTCTACCCCCGCATCCTCGACGGCCTGCACCCCCAGTGGTGGGAGGAGGCACCGATCCAGCGCTGGGTCACCCGTCGCTCGACGATGATGCTGACCGACGACCAGGCACTGACGGTCGACTACCGCTCCGGCTCGTGGGGTCGACCGCCGTACAACGGGGCCACTGCGTTCCGGCCCGACTTCGACCATTGGTTGGCCGGCAAGGCCGAGCACGACGGCGCCGACCTCGTCACGTCGACCACCGTCGTCGGCCTGCTGCGCCACCCGGACGGCGCGGTCGCCGGCGTGCGCACGGACCGGCCCGACGGCGACATCACCGCCCGCGTCGTCATCGCCTGCGACGGCGTCAACAGCTTCGTGGCCAAGGAGGCCGGGCTGTACGGAGCGGTCGACGCCAGCCACTTCACGCTCGGCGTGAAGGAGGTCGTCGCGCTGCCCAAGGAGGTGATCGACGAGCGCTTCAACGTGCGCGGCCGTGAGGGCGTCGACATCGAGATCGTCGGGGGCACGGGCGGCGTGAACGGCGGCGCGTTCCTCTACACCAACCTCGACACGCTGTCGGTCGGCGTCGTGCTCAAGCTGCCCGCGCTCGCCGCCCAGCAGCAACGCCCCGAGACGATCATCGCCGGCATCAAGGCCCACCCGGCGATCGCCCCGCTCGTCGAGGGCGGTGAGGTCAAGGAGTACTCGGCCCACGTCATCCCGGAGGCCGGCATGGCGATGATGCCGAAGATGACCGGCGACGGGATCCTGGTCGCCGGTGACGCCGCCGCGCTGTGCCTGGCCGCAGGGATCTGGCTGGAGGGCGTCAACTTCGCCATGGCCAGCGGCATCGCCGCCGGCGAGACGTCGGTCGAAGCGCTGCGGGCCGACGACACGTCGGAGGCGGGCCTAGCCGGCTACCGCCGTCGGCTCGAGTCCACGTTCGTCCTGCGCGACCACCGCAAGCTGCGCCGGGCGCCCGAGCTCGTGTTGTCCGATCGCGTCCAGCACCTGTACCCGAAGCTGGTCACCAACACCGTCGAGGCCATGTTCCGCGTCGACAACCCGACGCCGAAGCCCGGGCTGCGGCGGATCGTCACGGCCGAGCGCAAGCGACTGGGCATCCGCCGTCGCGACCTGCTGCGCGACGGGCTGACCGGATGGCGGACGTTCGGATGAGCGAGCGGACCGACCCGACCGCGGCCGAGCGATGGCCGGCGATCGCGTTCGACGACCTGATGGCGACGACCGACTTCGACGTCGACGAGCGGGCCCACATCGTGGTCGACGGGGCGGTCTGCCAGGACTGCACGACCCGCTCGTGCATCGTCGCCTGTCCCGCCAACCTGTTCGTGCCGACGGCCGACGGCGGCATCCTCTTCAACTACGAGCAGTGCTTCGAGTGCGGCACCTGCTACCTCGTCTGCAACCAGGAGGGGGCGATCTCCTGGTCGTACCCCGAGGGCGGCCACGGCGTCGTCTTCCGGCGGTCGTGAGCGCGTCGGGTCGGGTCGGGCCGTGATCGTCGTCTGCTGGAAGTGGGTCACCGCCGGCGACGAGCGCTGGTCGGGCGTGTCCGACGCCGACCGCGCCGCGCTCGAAGTGGGGTTGCGGCTCGCCGAGACATCGAGCACCTCGGTGACGGTGGCGACGGTGGGGCCGCCGGCCGCCGAGCACGGGCTGCGCGAGGCGATCGCCGCCGGGGCCGCCGACGCGATCCGGATCGAGGCGCCGGACGGCCTGGCCAGCGACGCCGTCGCAGTCGCGCTCGCCGCGGTCGCCGCCGACGCATCGTGGATCGTGTGCGGCGACGCGTCGGCCGACCGGGGCACCGGCGCCGTGCCGGCGTTCCTGGCCGCCGAGCTCGGCGTCGCGCAGGCGCTCGGCCTGATCGGTGTGACGCCCGACGAGCGCACCGTGCGGGCGACGCGGCGCCTGGACGGGGGCCGACGAGAGATCCTCGACGTCACGACTCCGGCGGTGCTCTCCGTCGAGGGCTCGGTCGCCCGCCTGCGACGGGCCTCGCTGCGCGCCGAGCTGACCGCCCGCTCGGCGGCGATCCTGCAGGTCGCCGGGCCGCCGGCAACGGCGGCTCATGCCGAGTCGCACGACGTCCAGCCATACCGGCCGCGAGCCCGCGCGTTCGCCGCGCCGGCCGGCGTCGCGCTCGACCGGGTCCGCCTCCTCACCGATGTCGCCGGCGGCCCCGCGCCGCACGCCGAGCTCGTGGTGCTCGACCCGCCGGCGGCCGCCGAGCGCATTCTCGCCGCGCTCGCCGAGTGGGGCTACCTCTCGCCCTGATCACGTCCGAACCTGGAGCCGCCCCCGGTTCGATGACAAGCTCACCGACGTGGGAGACCGGACGATCGACGTTCCCGGCGCGACACTCGCCGTCGACGACCCCGGCGGCGAGGGCGTGCCGTTCGTGTGGGCCCATGGGCTGACGTGGAGCCGTCGCCAGGAGGACGCGGCCGCACTGTTCAGCTGGGCGTCGATCGACGGGCTGCGGGTGATCCGCTACGACGCCAGGGGCCACGGTGAGTCGGACGGCGACCCCGACCCGGCGTCCTACGAGTGGCCGCGCCTCGCCACCGACCTCCTGGCCGTGATGGATGCCACCGGCGTGGAGCACGGCGTGATCGGGGGGGCGTCGATGGGTTGCGCGACGGCGTTGCTCGCCGCGCTCGCCGCCCCCGGACGAGTCGACCGGCTCGTCCTCGCCATCCCCCCGACGGCGTGGGAGACCCGACCCGCGCAGCGTGACAAGTACCTCGCCGGCGCCCACATCATCGAGAAGGCCGGGATCGCGGACCTCGTCCAGCGGATGCGCGAGCAACAGGCACTGGTGGGCGCGTTCGGGACCGACGGTCGCCGGCGGCTCGACAGCGACCTCGAGTTCCTGCTCGCCGCCGACGCGACAAGGCTGCCGGCGATCATGCGCGGCGCGGCGGCGTCGGACCTCCCGCCGCTCGACGTGCTGGCCACCATCGATCGCCCGGCGCTCGTATTGGCCTGGTCGGGCGACGACGGTCATCCCGTCAGCTCCGCCGAGCGGCTTGCCGCAGCCATGCCGCGCGCCGAGCTGTCCGTCGCCTCCGACCTCGGCGCGATCGGCTGGTGGCCCGACCTCGTCAGGGAGTTCGTCGTCGGATGAGCCGGCCGTCCCTCACCAGTCGCTGGCGAGGATGCCGAACCGGGCGCCGTGTGGATCGTCGATCATGGCGAAACGGCCGATGTCGGGGATGTCCTCGGGCGCCATCACCACGGTCGCGCCGAGCTCGAGCGCTGTTGCCACAGACGCATCGCAGTCGTCGACGGCGAACGTGACCTGCCACATCGGGGGTGCGTCCACCGTGACGATCCCCCCGACCGCCCGATCACCGGACATCAGGACCGTGTAGATCTCGGTGTCTCCGAGCGGCATCGGCGCCGCTTCCCACCCGAAGAGCGGCCCGTAGAACGCCATCGCGTCATCCGGCGTCGGCGTGAAGATCTCGTTCCAGCAGAACGCCCCCGCTTCGTTGACCAGACCGGCGCCGACGTGGTCACCGGCCTGCCACACCGCGAACGTCGCGCCGGACGGGTCGACGAACACGGCCATCCGACCCGCGGTCAGGACGTCGAAGGGCGCGATCGCCACCGCACCCCCGTGCTCGACCACCGACGCGGCGGCCGCGTCGGCGTCGGCCACGGTGACGTAGGTCAGCCAGGCCGGCGCCTG
This sequence comes from Ilumatobacteraceae bacterium, assembly GCA_040507575.1. Lineage (GTDB taxonomy): Bacteria > Actinomycetota > Acidimicrobiia > Acidimicrobiales > Ilumatobacteraceae > JALZMG01. The sequence goes on along the minus strand of JBEVOM010000214.1, from coordinate 29,058 downwards.
GCCGGCGACGAACTGCGGGGAGATGGCGGCCACCGGCACGTCGCGCACCAGGCACATGCGGTAGCCACCGGCCTCCGCCGGCCCCTCGACGACGTCCCATCCGAGGAGGCTGCTGTAGAACGTCGCCGACGCGTCGGGGTCGGGCGAGCCGAGATCGACCCATGAGGGCGTGCCTGGCTCGTACGACGACTTCCCCACCATGGCGACCTCCACCAGCCCCGGCAGCCGATCTGCTCGCTGGGCGCTCGACGATCAACGGGATACCTTCGGGTCGTGCGCCTCAGCGAGACGACGTGGTCCGAGGTGGACCATCCAGTGTTGTGCGTGCCCGTGGGCTCCTGCGAGCAGCACGGGCCGCACTTGCCATTGGCCACCGACACCATCATCGCCGATGCGTTGGCGCATCACCTCGCGGCCCGCCGTCCGGCCGTCATGGTGGCTCCGGCGATCGCCGTCAGCGCCAGCGGCGAGCACGCCGATTTCCCCGGCACGCTGTCGATCGGCACCGACGTGATGAGCGCGCTCGTCGTCGAACTGGTGCGGTCGGCCGACTGGGCGGCGGGCGTCGTCCTGGTGAACGGTCACGGCGGCAACCGCGCGGCGATCGATCGTGCGGCGGCGGTGCTGCACGGCGAGGGCCGCCACGTGCTGGCGTGGTGGCCCCGCCCCGCGGGCGACGGCGTCGATGCCCATGCCGGACATGTCGAGACATCGTTGCTCTTGCATCTACTACCCGAGCTGGTGCGGGCCGACCGGGCCGAAGTCGGCGTGACGGCCCCTCTCGCCGACCTGGCGGGTCGGCTGCGGTCGTCGGGGGTGCGGGCGGTCTCTCCCAACGGCATCCTCGGCGACCCGACCCGTGCCGACGCGGCGACCGGCCATGAGCTCTTCGAACGGCTCGTCGACGACCTGACCGGAGCCGTGGACGCCTGGGCGGGGGCCCGGCGATGACGAGGTACTCGCTCGACCCGTCGACGCGTCGCCCGGCAGGCAGCGACGTCGTGATCGGCGGCTCGCCGCTCAAGGTCTTCCGGCTGACCGCCGCCGGGTCACGATCCTTCGAGCGCATCGCGACCGGTCACGACGTCGAGCCCGATCGGCTGGTCGACCGGCTGATCGACGCCGGCGCCATCCATCCCCATCCGACGGCCTCGTCGTACTCGGCGGCCGACGTCACGGTCGTCGTGCCGGCGTTCGTGCTCGGCGAGACCTCGCTGGCCGAGATCGTGCGCTGCTGCCCCGGCGTTGCCGCGGTCATCGCCGTCGACGACGCGTCGGAGCCACCCGTCGGCTCGGTCCCCGGCGCCCAGGTGCTGCGGCTGCGCACCAACGCCGGGCCGGCGGTGGCCCGCAACGCCGGTCTCGGCGCGGCGACGACGCCCCTCATCGCGTTCGTCGACACCGACGTGCGACTCGAGCCGGGATGGCTCGACCCGCTGCTGACCCACTTCGGTGACGACCGCGTCGCGCTGGTCGCGCCACGGGTCGCCAGCGCACCGGGTGCCGGACCGGTGGCGTCGTACGAGCAGGGCCACTCACCCCTCGATCTCGGGCCGATGCCGGGTCGGATCGCACCGCGCACCCGGCTGAGCTACGTCCCGGCCGCCGCACTCGTGGTACGGACCGCCGCGCTCAGGGAGATCGGCGGCTTCGACCGCCGGCTGCGCTTCGGCGAGGACGTCGACGCCGTCTGGCGCCTCGTCGAGGCCGGGTGGCGCTGTCGCTACGACCCGTCAGGCGTCGTACACCACCGCCCGCGCGGCACGTGGCGCGGCCTCGTCGCCCAACGCATCGCCTACGGCTCGTCGGCCGCACCGCTGGCGGCGCGCCACGAAGGAGCACTGGCCCCTGCTCGCATCAGCCCGTGGAGCGCCGGCGTCTGGGGGCTCCTGATCAGCGGGCACCCGGCCGCCGCGACCGCGGTCGCCGCCGGTACCGCCGTTGCGTTGACCCGCAAGCTGCCGGGGGTCCCGGCCGCCGAGTCGCTGCGCCTGGCCGGAGTCGGCCACCTCAACACCGGACGCCTGCTGGCCGAAGCGGGTCGCCGGGCATGGTGGCCGCTGCTCGTCACCGGCGCCGTCGTCTCGCCGCGGGTCCGCCGGATCGCCGCGCTCTGCGCCATCCCCGCGCTCCTGGGCGGCGGCATCCCGCGACTCGTCGACGACCTGGCGTACGGGTTCGGCGTGTGGAAGGGCGTGCTCGCCGAGCGCGATCCCGACGCGATCACACCGCGCTTCACGGCCGGCTCCGCTCCCGGCTCAGGGTCGTGGCCGGGTCGCGCCGGTGTGGCCGGCGACGCCGCCTGACGCGGCCGCCGGACCGCAGTACCGTCGCCGTCGTGACGCTGCGCCTCACCGTCGACACCGAGTCGTGGCGCGCCAACATCGATCGGCTCGCCCGGCACTGCCCCGGACTCGTGCCGGTCGTGAAGGGCAACGGCTACGGGTTCGGGCGCGCCGACCTCTCGCACATCGCCGCCGGCCTGGCCGACACGATCGCCGTCGGCACGGTGCACGAGCTGGACCATGTGCCGGCCGGCGTGACGGCCATCGTGCTCACACCGTCGTGGCAGCCGCCGACCGGCGGGCGGGCCGTGCTGACCGTCGGATCGGTCGCCCACGTGAAGGCGCTGGCCGGCTGGAACGGACGCGTCCTCGTGAAGCTGGTGTCGTCGGCGCGCCGATTCGGCACCACCGTCGAGGGTCTCGGCGCAGTCGTCCGGGCGGCGCGCGACGGTGGCCTCGACGTCGTCGGCTTCAGCATCCACCCACCGGTCGCCGGGACCGACGACGAGCACCTCGACGACATCGGCGCGTGGCTCGACGTGCTCGACGCCGACGACGAGGTGTGGGTCAGCCACCTGTCTCCGGGCGCCTACGCCGACCTGCGCGACGCCTGGCCGGACCACCGCTTCCGGATCCGCGTCGGCACCGCGCTCTGGCACGGCGACAAGGCCGCGCTGCACCTGGAGGCCGACGTGCTCGACGTGCGTCCCGTGTCGGCCGGTCAACATGCCGGCTACCGCCAGGTCGTCGTCCCCGTCGACGGCCACCTCGTGATGGTCGGCGCCGGGACGGCTCACGGTGTCCATCCGCTCGACGACGGACGCAGCCCGTTCCACTTCGAACGTCGCCGCGTCCGGCTGCTCGAGGCCCCCCACATGCACACGTCGATGCTGCTCGTCCCGGCCGGCGACCCGCGGCCCGCCGAGCGCGCCCACGTGGACGTCCAGCGGCCGCTGATCTCCTCGTTCCCCGACGTGGTGCGCTGGCGGTGAGCACGCTCGACACGGCTCCGGCGACCGACGGGTCGGCGAGGACGGGCGACGAACGCCTGCCCGGGCCCGACCTCGTGCGAGCCGTCGCGCTGATCGGGGTCGTCCTGATGAACTACCACGCGTTCCTCGTGTCCCGGGCCGGGACGGACGCGCGGGGCACCGTCGCCCGCTTCTTCGATCCATGGGCCGGGCCGCTGTCGACGCGGTTCGCGGCCACGTTCGTACTCGTCGCCGGCGTCGGCGTGACGCTGTTCACGGGCCGGACCCGCGCCACGCCGATCAGCCCGGCCGAGCTGTCGGCGCGCCGCTGGACGCTGGCCCGCAGGGGCCTGACGCTGTACGGGTTCGGACTCCTGTTCGCCATGATCTGGCCGGGCACGATCCTCGTGTACTACGGCGCGATGTTCGTCGTCGGGGCGGTGATCGTCACCTGGCGCACGCGCTGGATCGTCGCAACCGGCGCGTTCGCCGCGTGCGCCGGCGCGGCGATCGCGTGGTGGGCGCTCACGCAGCGGCACGACGGTCGCGACACGTCGTGGCTGACGGACCCGCCGTCGCGCTCACCCCGCGGCGTCCTGCTGAACGTGCTCGTCAACGGCACCCACCCGCTGTTGCCGTGGCTGGCGTTCTTCTGCGTCGGGATCGCGCTCGGCCGCGCGCTGCGCACCCGTTGGTGGCGGCGGGCGGCGATCGGCGGCGGCCTGTCGATGTTCGCCGTCGCCACCGTCGCATCCAGCAGCCTCCACCGAGGGGACACGTGGCCGGTCGTCGCCAGCACCGACCCGTTCGACCGCGGGCTGCTGTACACGGCGAGCGCACTCGGCACGGCGCTCGTGGCGTTCGGCGCCATCACGTGGCTCGCCGACCGGTACGGTGAAACCGCGCCGATCGAGCTGCTGCGCGACGCCGGCGCCATGAGCCTGACGCTCTACATCGCCCACGCGCTCGTGTTCAACCTGCTCGTCGACTGGTTCGGCTGGATCCGCCCGACCGGCCTCGACACCGCGCTCGTCGTGACTGCGGGGTTCTGGATCGCCGCGATCCTCGCCGCCGCGGCGTGGCACCGGCGCGTCGGGATCGGCCCGGCCGAGTGGCTGTACCGCCGACTCGGCGGCTGAACGCCAGGACCCCCGGCGGCGTCAGGCCAGTTCGTCGAACGTGTTGCACTGCCGCGGGTCGCCGGTCTCGAAGCCGCGGCGGAACCAGGACACCCGCTGCTCCGACGAGCCGTGGGTGAACGTGTCCTGATCGACCTGCCCGCCGGCCTGCGACTGGATGCGGTCGTCGCCGACGGCGGCCGCGGCGTCCAACGCCTCGCTGATCTCACCCGGGTCGAGCTGGCCGCGGCGCTCGGCGTCGGACGCCCACACCCCGGCGAAGCAGTCGGCCTGCAGCTCCAGCGCCACCGAGTAGCGGTTGGCGCCCGCCGGGTCCTGCTGCTGGAGCCGGCTGACCTCGGTGCTGATGCCGAGCAGGTTCTGGACGTGGTGGCCGTACTCGTGGGCGACGATGTACTGCGCGGCCAGGTCGCCGGTGGCCCCGAACTGGGCCTGCAGCTGCTGCAGGAAGTCGAGGTCGAAGTACACCAGCGCGTCGGCCGGGCAGTAGAACGGCCCGACCTGGGCGCTGGCCTGGCCGCACGCCGTGTTCACCGCACCCGAGAAGAAGATGGTGTCGGCTTCCTCGTACTGGCGTTGGAAGCGATCCGGCATCTCCGTGACCCAGAACTCGGAGACGTCGTCGACGCCGCCGCAGACGACCTGCTCGATCTCGGTCTCGCACTGCGCCGGCGCGCCGTCGGCGCCCGGGGTGTCAGGACCGACGCCGTTGGTCGTCAGCGGCTGCTGACCACCCCCCAGGAGGCGGGGCAGGAGGATCGCAGCCGCGACGAGCAGCAGGCCGAGGATGCCGCCACCGGCCTTCATCGGGATGCCCGACCCACCGCCCCCACCGAGGCCGGGGAAGCTCAGACCACCGCCTCCGCCACCACCGCGCCGGTCCTGGACGCGGCTGGTCTGGCTGCTGCGGATCTTCGTCACGGCGTCACGTTAGGCGGCAGGGTCGGCATCGCCCGGACGCCGAACGACCCGCGGCGTCAGGCCAACGCCGCCCGGCCCGTGCCATCAGCGGCTGCGGCGCAGCCCACGGATGCCGACCGCGCCGGCCCCGATCAGCGGTCCGCGATCCCCGAGCCGGGTCGGTGTGATGCGGGCGTGGCGGCTGGCCGGCAGGCGCGCATGCGTGCTCAGCTCCTCCTGGGCGGCGTTGAAGAACGTGGCCGCGAAGCCGAGCGCCACGCCACCGCCCACGACGACCAGCTCGAGGTCGAGCAGGTTGCACAGCGATGCCACGCCACGGCCGACGAGGCGACCGGTGCGTTGCATGATCTCGTACGTCGGCTCGGTCGGCGAGCGTCCGGTGATCGCCTCGATCGCCAGGCCGGAGGCCTCCGCCTCGAGGCAGCCGCGCGCGCCGCACCCGCATCGTCGGCCGTTCGGCTCGACGATGATGTGGCCGACATGGCCGGCGTTCGACGACGCGCCGTCGAGCAGCTGGCCGTCCAGCACGATGCCGCCGCCGATGCCTGTCGACACGGTCAACACGCAGTAGTTGTCGTGGCCCGTCGCCGCCCCCTGCCACCCCTCGGCCAGGGCCAGCGCCTTGCCGTCGAGGTCTCCGTAGACCCGCGACCCGGTGAGCTCGGCGACCCGCGAGCGCAAGGGGAAGCCGCGCCACGCCGGGAGGTTCACCGGTGAGACCGTCTCGCACTGGGCCGTGATCGGTCCGGCCGATCCGATCCCCACGCAGGCGACGCGCATCTCGTGGCGGTCGGCGGCGTCGAGCTGCTGTTCGACGATGCCGGCCAACGCCTTGAAGTGGGCCTCGGGCCCGACGTTCTGGTCGACGAGCACGACCGCCCGGTCGACGAGCTCACCGCGCATCGAGATGAGGCCAGCGGCGAACTTGGTCCCGCCGATGTCGATGGCCAGCACCACCGGCGGGAGTCGACGCGGTGGGGTCAGCGGCGCCGTGTCCTCGAGCCCGCCAGCGGCGGCCTCGAGGTCGGAGCGGGAGGAGCGGTGAGGTTCGGAGGTGGAGTGATGTGTGGTGGCGTCGTGTTCGTTCGTATCCAAACGACTTCTCGGGAGGACTAGGGTTCGCCCATGACCGGGGCCGTGGGCAGCGTTCGATGTCGGCCGCGATGAGCGACCTCCGTGGCTTCATGTTCCCACGTTCGGCGACCGGCCGATCGTCGCTGGTCCCACCGCCGCCGTGGCACTACAGCGGTCAGATGCTGACGATCGAGTTCCGCACCGATCCGGCCGCCGTCGCCGAGCTCCTCCCGGCGCCGCTGACGCCGGTCGACGACGATCCGGGCGCCGTCGCCATGATCTGGGCCGATTGGCAGAGCTGCAGCGACACGTTCGAGGAACTGCTCGATCCGGTGCGCTCGCAGTACGTCGAGACGTTCGTCGTCGTGCGCTGCGCCTACCGCGGCGAGACGTTCAGCCGGTGCGTCTACATCTGGGTCGACAAGGACTTCGCGATGGTCCGGGGCTACCACCAGGGGTATCCGAAGAAGCTCGGTGAGCTGTACCTCACCCGACCGGTGAACGTCGGCGTCGCCGGTCCCCGCCTCGGGCCGGGCGGCCGCTTCGGCGCGACGTGCTCGGCATCCGGACGGCGGTTGGTCGACGCCACGTTCACCATCACCGGCACGGCGCCGACGGCCGGCTTCGTCAACGGGCACCCGATGATCCATCACCGCGTGTTCCCGGCGATCGAGAGCGACGGGTCCGACTCGATGCACGAGCTGGTCACGATGCGCGGCTACGACGTCGAGGTCGGGCCGTGCTACTCGGGTCAGGCCACGATCGAGCTCCACGAGTCCCCCGTCGAGGAGCTCACCCGGCTCGCGCCGCGCGAGGTGATCGGCGGATACTGGCAGGAGGTCGGGACGAACTGGCGGGCCGGCACCACGCTCGAACGGCGCGGCTCGCGGTGAGCGGCCCGGCGCCGGACGGCGAGCTGGGCCCGGCCGACGCCGACATCGCTGATCCCGACACGTACACCGCCGGGGTCCCCCACGCGACGTTCCTGCGGTTGCGTCGCGACGATCCGGTCAGTTGGTGGGACGACGACCACGCCGGGGGCCGCGGGTTCTGGGCGGTGACGCGCCACGCCGACCTGTTGCAGGTGAGCCGCGCCGTCGACACGTTCTCGAGCGCCAGCGGGATCCGGCTCGAGGAGATGGACGCCGAGGAGACCGAGGCCCGCCGCACGATGATGGAGCTCGACCCGCCGACGCACACCGCGTACCGGCGTCTGGTGTCGAAGCCGTTCAGCCGCCGCGAGGTGATGGCCTCCGAACACGCGATCCGGCTGCTCGCCCGATCGGTCATCGACGACGCGCTCGCGAGCGGCACGTTCGACTTCGTGGACGCCGTCGCCAAGCAGCTCCCGATGAGGATGCTGGGCACGTTGCTCGGCGTCCCCGACGAGGACGGGCCATGGCTGGTCGAGCGTGGCGACGCGCTGCTCGGCAACACCGACCCGGAGTTCACCACCCACCCCGTCGGGCTCGTCGACACCGACGAGTTCCGGCTCATGCCGTTCCGCAGCCCGGCCGGCATCGACCTCTTTCGCTACGCCCAGGAGCAGGCGCGACGGCGCCGGGAGCACCCGACCGACGACGTCATCAGCGACCTGCTGGCGCCGAAGGTCGACGGCGAGGTGCTCAGCGACCACGAGTTCAACAACTTCTTCACGCTCCTCGTCGCCGCCGGCAACGACACGACGCGCTACACGATGACCGCCGGGATGAAGGCCCTGATCGAACGTCCCGCCGCGCTCGACGAGCTGCGCGACGCGATCGAGCGGGGCGACCGCGAGCTCGTGACGTCGGCCGTCGAGGAGATCCTGCGATGGGGATCGGTGACGATGCACTTCCGGCGGACGGCGACGCGCGACACCGAGCTCGCCGGTCGGTCGATCAGGGCGGGCGACAAGGTGCTGCTGTGGTTCATGTCCGCCGACTACGACGAGGCGGCGTTCAGCGATCCGTTCTCGTTCGACCTTCGCCGCTCGCCCAACCCGCAGGTCGCGTTCGGCCTGATGAGTCCGCACCTCTGCCTCGGGGCCCAGCTCGCCCGGTTGGAGATCCGGGTCGTGTTCGAGGAACTGCTCCCCCGCCTGGCCGATGTCCGACTCGCCGGCCCGTCCGACCGCCTGCGCAGCAACTTCATCGCCGGCATCAAACGCCTCCCGGTGGAGGTGACGGCGGCGTGACCACCCCTGCATCCACGCTGCGTCTTGGTCCGGATAATGGTCGCACGGGCGACCAATATCCGGACCAAAGCGCTGCTGCCGACGATGCCGCCGCCGCGGCTGCTCAGTAATAGCGGAGGTAGCTGTCGAGCTCCCAGGTGGTGATCTTCCCGGGGTCCCACACCTCGCCGGCGGACTCCCACCGCGCCAGCTCGTGGCGGCGCAACGCGAGGTAGGCGCCGACGAGGTCGTGGCCCATGGCCTCGCGCAGCACCGTGTCGCCCTCGACGGCGTCGAGCGCGTCGGCCAGCACGTGCGGGGTGTGGCGGTCGGTGTTCGGAGCCGCATCGGCGTCACCGATCTGGGGCAGCCCGCAGTCGACGCCGTCGACGACGCCGAGGAGCATCGCGTTGAGCGTCGCCGCCGCCGCCAGGTACGGGCTGGCCGTGGCGCACGGCAAGCGGTTCTCGATGCGCGTCGCGGCACCCCGCTCGGCCGGGACGCGATACGTGCTGAACCGGTTGTCGAGTCCCCAGTTGGCCCAGTACCCGGCGATCAGCCCCGGCACCAGCCGCTTGTAGCTGTTGATGAGCGGCGCCGAGAACCCGGCGACCGCCTCGTGGTGGCCGATCAGGCCGCCGATGCACTGACGGGCCAGCGTGCTGATGCCGTCGGGGTTGTGCGGGTCGTGAAACGCGTTGGCACCACCGGAGACCGGGACCATCGACACGTTGACGTGCAACCCCGATCCGACCGCCATCGCGTCCGGTCGACCCAGGTACGTCACCCGGTAGCCCTTCGCGGCGGCGACCTCCCGGGTCATCTCGCGAACGAGTTGGGCGCTGTCGGCGGCGGCGACGGCAGGCCCGTACGCCAGGTTGATCTCCATCTGACCGGGGGAGAACTCGGTCAGCACCCCCTCGAGGCCGACCTCCATGGCCTCGACGGCATCGAAGAAGTCGAGCGCCAGGCCGGTCGGGTCACCGCCGAGACCGACGCCGTACACCCGGTGACCCTCTCCTCCGGCCGGACGCCAGCCGCCGACCGCCGACTCGTCGCGCTCCAGCACGTAGAACTCGAGCTCGAAGCCGAGCTGCGGTTCGAACCCGAGCGCCCGCCAGCCGTCGACGGCTCGAACGAGCGCGCCCCGCGGGCACAGCGCCAGTGGCTCGTCCTCGTAGCGCAGCTCGCACACGACGACATCGGTGTCGGGCTCCCAGCCCGGCCGCCGGGTCTCGGGTAGCGGGACCGCCGCGAGGTCCGGGAACCCGACGTCAGCGGCGTAGCCGTCGATGGGCAGGATCTCGCCCTCCGGGCTCATCGCCATCGTCGTGACGGCGTGGTGGGTGGCGTGATCGATGCGGGCGGCAGGGATGTAACGCCCGTGCGTGAGACCGTTGAGGTCGGTCCAGAGCGTGCGGACCCGCCGTTGCATGACGTCAGACCCGCCTGGCGTCCTCGACGAGGTTGATCTCGTACAGCACCTCGTCGAGGGCGTCGGCGGCGCTGATCGCGCCGAAGCGCAGCGGATGCTCGGGGGTGCAGCACGTCGGCACCGGCGCCAGGATCGTCCACGGGCGGGGGTGGCAGAACTGCACGACGCTGTACCGCTCACCGTCGTAACCGGGTGCCGCCACCACGCGGTGCCAGCCGATGGGGATCTGCCCGTTCGTCAGGCGCTCCAGCATGATCCCGGTGTTGATGATCACGCGACCGGCGGGCGCCACTGCGTCGACCCACGCGCCGTCGACGCGGACCTGCAGTCCGGGCGCCGTCGCCCGGGGCAGCGCGGTGATGAGGTTGATGTCCCCGTGCTGGCCGGCCCACTCGTACACGCCGCCTGCCGGCACCTCGGGCATCGGCGGATAGCGGATGGCCCGCGTCAGCGTCGGTCCGTCCTGCACCATGTCGTCGAAGAACGTCTCGTGGCACCCGATGCCCTCGGCGATGACCCGCAGGAAGCGGCGCTGCAGGTCGGCGACGGCGTCGTGGAACTCGTACAGCACCTTGGTGATGCCGGGCACGGTGTCCTCGGGGATGACCTGGTCGGGGTACGAGTGCGGGTACTTGCGCTTCAGCGGGTGCCCCGACGGGATGGGCGTCGCCCAGTTGAGCATCTCCTTCCAGTCCGGGTGGTCGCTCGACGCCGCGGTCTCGACGAGCAGGCCGGTGTAGCCGGTCTGGCCGTTGGCCCCCGGCTGGACCCACCGCTGCTTGTCCTCGTCGGGCGACGTGAAGAACTCCCGCAGCATGCCGTACGCGGTGTCGAGGAGGTCCTCGGACACGTCATGCTGCGTGTACACGAACCCCGTCTCGAGGCTGCGGCGGACGCCGTCGACGACCGCTCGCCGCTGCGCCCCGCTCCCCCCTTCGAACGCCAGCAGGTCGACGTCGAGGATCTCGCTCATGACGTCACGCTAGCCAAGCTTCGTTCCGGGCATCGCCGGTGACGGGATCGGTTGACGAGGTGCTCATCAAGAAACGAGTTGCTCGCCGAAGAGTTCGGATCGGGAGGGGTGGGGACGACCGACGTCTCATGGGACCTGCTCCAGCGCTCGATATTGGCGTCGCTGAGCGGATGTCCAGCTTGGCGAAGCGGCTCTTTCCTTGCCGTCGACCGAGGAGTACCATTCCACGAGACGGCAGGGTTTCGGACGGGGGGAAGTCCGCAACGATGAGGGGGACTCATGGGACCGTTCACCGGCGTTCGATAAAGAGGCGCCGACGTCACGATCTTCGAAGTGGAGATCGGCGTTCTCGAACGGTTCTTCTCGCCGTTCCGATCGCTGCCGGGTTCCCCGTCCCGGCCTCGGTGAGATCGCCAGCAACTTGTCACCGGGGTCGGCCGCGGCGTCGACGTCCCGTTGACGAATTCGTGCGGAATGGCTCCCGGGCCGGATGACCAGGAATCGGTGTCGGTCACGGCGGATCGGGTCGGATTCGGCCGACGGCAATCGCCGGGTGGGCGCGCGGACGGAATGATGTCTCATCAAACGGGCGCGGGCCCCTCGACGCGAAGGAGATGACATGAAAGGGAAGTCCTCGAGAAAAGCCGGGTTCTTCGCATTTGTGGTTCTCACCGTGTCGGTGGTCGGGCTCGGTGAGTCTGTCGAGGGCGACGATGGGCATCACGCCAGCCGTCCTCCGGACACCTATGTCGCGGCGTGGGATTCGATCGGCGTTCAGGCCTTCAGTGCCGCAGGGCTGTCACCGGCCGAGGGGCACCCGATCTTCGCCTACGTGGCGATCGCGATCTATGACGCGGTGATGGCGGTCGAGGGCGGCTACGAGCCGTTCGCCGTCGACATCGACGCACCGGACGGTGCCTCGTCCGAAGCTGCAGTAGCTTCTGCCGCCCGGCGGATCCTCGTGCACTACCTGCCCGGTCAGGCAGCATCGATCATCGAGCCGGCATACGAGTCATCGTTGGCCACGATCCCCGACGGCCGAGCGGAGATGGACGGCGTCGCAACCGGTGACGCCGTGGCCGCGCGGTTGATCGAGCTGCGGACCGGGGACCGCTTCCGAGCCCCGGTGACCTACACGCCGCCGAACCCACCCGTTCCGGGGGTCTGGCTGCCGACGGCACCCACACCGCCGATCGGCCCCTTCCTCGGCCTGATGGATCCCTTCAGCCTCCGCTCCGCCGACCAGTTCCGACCGAGCGGGCCGCCGCCGCTCGAGAGCCGACGGTGGGCACGCGACTACAACGAGGTCAAGGAGATCGGCTCCAGCACGAGCACGACCCGCACCGACGAGCAGACTCTCGCTGCGCGGTTCTGGGGTGAGCCGCCGGTTCAGCAGGCCCGTGGCTCGTTCCGCAAGTTCGTGCTCGACCACGAACTCGACATCGTCGATGCGGCACGGTTCATGGCCATGATCTCGGTCACCTACGCCGACGCCCTCATCGCCTGCTTCGACGCCAAGTACGTGTACGACTTCTGGCGGCCGATCACCGCCATCGGAGCCGGCGACAGCGACGGCAACACCAGAACGATCGCCGATCCGACGTGGGCGACCCTGCTCCCAGCAACACCGAACCACCCCGAGTACCCGAGCGCCCACTCGTGCATCACCCCGGCTGGCGGACGTGTCATCGCCAGGTTCCTCGGTACACGATCGATCGACTTCACCGTCCCCAGCCTCACCGGCCTCGGCGATCGTCACTACTCCGACGTCCGGGATCTGGAGTACGAGGTGGCGAACGCTCGCATCTGGGGCGGCATCCACTTCCGGTCGGCCGTCGACGATGGCGTCAAGATCGGAACGCGGGTCACCAACTGGGTGCTCGCCCACCACTTCCACCGATCGCGCGACTAGGCGCCGCTGTCGGGCCCGAACCTCGGCCAGACCGCACGCACCACACCCGACATGACCTGTTCGACAGTCGCGAGTGGCGCTCCATGCGACCCCCGATCAGGATGGTGCCATGGTGCCGACGGTGGCCACGACCCGCATCGCCCTCCAGCAGGTGGCCGTCCACGTGCTGGCGCGGCGCCGCCACGACGTGACGAGACGGTTCGGGTTACGGCCCTCGGCCGGCGGAGTGGCGACGCCGGCGTTCGTCGTCGGTGACGACGTCGAGGTCGTGCGTACGAGCGGGCGGTTCCTCGTCGTGGAGCGCGGCGGGGCGATGACAGCGGCACCGATGACGACGCTCGCCGCAGCGGCGGAGCTCGTGGGCGTCGACCTCGAGGCCGAGTTCTCCGTCGGCTCCGACACGCCAGCGCCCCGCCACCCCGCGGCCGCGCTCGACATCGACGACGGCGCCGCCCGCACGCTCGGCGAGTGGTGGGCATTCGGGCGGGAGGTCATCGACGAAGCCATCGCCGGCGCCATCGCCACCGGCGGTTCGGCCCCGGCGGCGACGGTGGCCCAGCTGTGGCCCGAGCACTTCGACCTCGGTGCCACGCTCGAGCTCGGCGCGGAGCACGTCAACGTCGGCGCCTCACCCGGCGACGTGTTCAGCGACGAGCCGTACCTCTACGTCGGGCCGTGGTCGGCGGCTCGCCCCGGTGACCCGGCCTACTGGAACGCGCCGTTCGGAGCCGCCCTGACGAGCTCGGCGCTCGCGGCGGCCAGCGCCGATGCATCCGACCCGGCCCGCGCCGCCGCCCGCCGGACCGCCGCCGTCGAGTTCCTGACCACCGGCCTGTCCCGCTTCTGAGATCCCGATCTCAGACCGTCAACGACGGGCGGGGGATGGGGCACCGTCCGGCGCGAACACGGCGGGGAGGCCCCCGGTGTGGATGAACACGACCTCGGTGCCGGAGCGCCAACGCCCCGTGGCCGCGTTCCCGAGCAGACCAGCGAAGCCCTTGCCCGTGTACGTCCGGTCGAAGATCCACCCGCCGTGCAGCGCACCCCACCGAACGGCCTCGTCACCCGACGGCGTCGGCACGCCGTAGTCAGGTCCGAGCCAGCGGGTGTCGACCTCGACGGCCTCGGGCCCGACGTCCGCGTCCTCGGCCCCCAGCAACGTCAGGGCCTCGGTGGCCAGGTCGGCGACGTCCGGGATGCCCATGTTGACGCCCTTGGCGACGCCGATCGCCAGGACGTCGGGCAGGTCGCGGTGTCCGAGCGACCGCAGCAGCGCCTGACCGGCGACGAGCCCGGCATGGGTGCCCCCGCTCGACGACGCGTGGACGATCGCCGCCGGGTGCATGCCGGCCGCTTGGCACTGCTCCACGAGCTCGACGTACGCAGCGACGTATCCGAGCGCGCCGACGGCCGTGCTCCCGCCCATCGGGATCGAGTACGGCGCCGCGCCGGCCGCCTGCAGCTCGCCCGTCAGCTGGTCGCGGGCGATCTCGAGCTCACCCCAGTGGTGCGCGGGGCAGCCGACGTGGTGCAGCTGGGCCCCGAACAACTCGGCCAGCAGCTGGTTGCCCGTGGCACTGGCCGGGCGGTCGCCCGAGAGCACGAGGTGCACCTCGAGGCCGAGGACCGCACCGGCGGCGGCCGTCATCCGGCAGTGGTTGGACTGCTCGGCACCGACCGTGACGAGCGAGCGGGCGCCGGCCCGCAGCGCGTCACCGCACAGGAACTCGAGCTTGCGGGCCTTGTTCCCGCCCGCGCCGAGCCCGCTGAGGTCGTCCCGCTTGACCCACAGGCGGATCCCACCGGGGAGCCCCGGCCCCCGCTCCAACGGCGTCGGCAGCGTCGCCAGGTGCGTCCGCGGCAAGGCGGCGAGCCGTTCGAGCGCGCCGGTCGCGGCCGTTGACGTCACAGCCGCCGACTGTAGGCGGGGACAGCACCGATCCATTCGCGAGACTGGGCCCGCGATGACGACGGACTGGAACCCGGTGCTGCGCGGCGAGTTCGCCAAGCCGTACTGGCCCGACCTCCAAGCGTTCGTGCGGCGCGAGCGGGACCAGCACACGGTCTATCCGCCCCATGACGAGGTCTTCGCGGCCCTCCACCTCACATCGTACGCCACGACCCGCGTGGTGATCCTCGGTCAGGACCCGTACCACGGCCCGCGCCAGGCCCACGGCCTGTGCTTCTCGGTCCGTCGGGGCGTCGCCATCCCACCGTCGCTCGTCAACGTCCACAAGGAGCTGCGCGGCGATCTCGGGATCGAACCGCCGGGGCACGGCAACCTCGAAGCCTGGGCGACGCAGGGCGTGCTGCTGCTGAACACGACGCTGACCGTCCGGGCCGGTCAGGCCGCATCGCACCAGGGCCACGGATGGGAGACGTTCACCGACGAAGTGATCCGCACCGTCGACGCCAAGTCCCACCCGGTGGTGTTCATCCTCTGGGGGAGCCATGCCCGCAAGAAGAAGGCGATCATCGACACCACACGGCACACGATCATCGAGTCGGCCCACCCCTCGCCGCTCTCGGCGCACAACGGCTTCCTCGGCTCGAAGCCGTTCAGCCGCACCAACGCCGCGCTCGTCGCGGCGGGGCTGGCACCGATCGACTGGCGACCGTGAGCACGGCGACGGCTCGGCGAATATGACGGATGTGTGACGGAGCCGGCCGGCGGGTATGCCGACGACGCAGCTCATCGGCGCGTAGGAGGTCACGATGTCGACGTTCGAGACGGCAGGTACGGCCATCACCGGGCACTCGGTGCTCGACCCCAACCACCACAGGTTGGGCACGATCACCGATGTCCTCTACGACGAACGTGGCAATGCCTCGTGGGCCGTGGTGGATCCCGGCCCGATGCGAGCCGAACACGTCGTGCCGGTCGAGGGCTCGTACCTCGCCGCGAGCGGTGACGTCATGATCCCGTACGCGAAGAGCCAGGTGAAGCACTCGCCCAAGGTCCACCGGGACCACATCCTCGGTGCCCGGGTCGAGATCGAGTTGCGCGAGCACTACGACGTGCGTTGATCGCCAGCCGCCCGAGCAACCGGTCCGGCGGGGCCAACTACGGTCACGGTGTGGCGATCACGCTGGTCAGCCGTGGGTGAGCTCCGCAGGATCCTGCTCGACGGCTATGCGACAGCGGTCGAGCGGTCGGGGGGTGCGCTCGTCGCTGCTGATGGGCGGGAGGTGCCGGCCGACACGGCCGTCCACCTCCCACCCGTCGAACCGACGAAGATCATCTGCGTCCACCTCAACTACGCGAGCCGCGTCGAGGAGTTCAGGACGAAGCTCCCGCCGGCGCCGACGTACTTCCACAAGCCGATCACCGCGCTGAACGCCCACGGTGGCGATGTCGTCCGGCCCGATCGTTGTCGGTGGCTCAACTACGAGGGTGAGATCGCCATCGTCATCGGGCGCACCTGCCGCAACGTCGCGCCGGCCGACGTCGCCGAGTACATCGGCGGCTACACCATCGCCAACGACTACGGCCTCCACGACTTCCGCGACACCGACTCCGGCTCGATGTTGCGGGTGAAGGGGTCCGACACGTTGTGTCCGGTCGGGCCCGGCGTGATCACCGACTGGGACTTCCGCGGCAAACGCATCCGCACGCTCGTCAACGGCGAGGTGCGTCAGGACGCCACGACGGACGAGATGGAGTGGGATATGCACTACCTCGACGCCGACATCGCCCGCACCATCACGCTCGTCCCCGGTGATCTGCTGCTGTCGGGGACGCCGGCGTTCTCGAGGCCCGTGGAACCGGGCGACGTCGTGACCGTCGAGGTCGAGGGGCTGGGTGCGCTGACGAACCGCATCGTCGCCGGCCCGGCGCCCATCCGCTCCGACGTCGGCGCCCAGCCGAGCGAGTCCGAGGAGGTGCGCTCGACCGCGCTCGGCGGCGACTGGGAGCTGCGCGGCATCCGCGCCCCACGGGGACCCGGGGCCGCCCACTACGAGTCCACGGTGGAGGACGCGTGAAGTCGGGCCGAGCGGAGCGCACCACGTGAGCGACGGTCGAGCGGACATCGAGAACGTCGCCGTCCACCCCGGCCATCTGATCGGCGGCCGACGGGTCTCCTCGCCCGACACGTTCGAGGTCCGATCCCCGCTCGACTGGTCGTGGAAGTTGGCCGACGTGTCGCGCGGTGACGCCGGCACCGCCCATGCCGCCGTGACGGCGGCGCTGATGGCGTTCCCGGCGTGGGCCGCGCTCGGGCCGGCCGGCCGGGCCCCGTACCTGCACCGCCTCGCCGATCTGATCGACGCCCACAACGATGAGATCGCCATCGTCGAGACCGTCGACATGGGGATGCTGCACGAGTCCATGCGGCTGCGGCTCGTCGCCCGCGGGGCGCTGAACATCCGGACGTACGCCGACCTGGCCGTCGGGTACGAGGAGCGCCACTGGTCGTCGAAGGGCACGATCAACACCGTCGTGCGGATGCCGGCAGGGCCGGCCGTCGTGATCACACCGTGGAACGCGCCGTTCATGCTGTCGACCTGGAAGCTGGCACCGGCGTTGGCCGCCGGCAACACGGTGATCCTCAAGCCGGCGGAGTGGTCGCCCCTGTCGTGCTCCCTGCTCGCCGACCTCACCGTGGAGGCCGGGTTCCCCCCAGGTGTGTTCAACCTCGTGCAGGGCATCGGCGAGGAGGTCGGCCCGCCGCTCGTCGGTGATCGGCGCGTGAAGCGGATCACCTTCACCGGCTCCCCGGAGACGGCCCGCCACATCGGGCGCGCCGCGGCGGAGAACATCGTGCCGTTCACGGCCGAGCTCGGCGGCAAGGGACCGTTGCTCGTGTTCGCCGACGCCGATCTGGACGCGGCGGCCGCCAAGGCGGCCGGGCAGTACGACGACTCGGGACAGGTCTGCCTCGCCGGCACCCGGCTGCTCGTCGAGGCGTCGGTGCGCGACGAGTTCGTCGAGCGCTTCGACGGCGCCGTCGAGCGTCACGTCCTCGGTGACAGCCGTGACGCGGCGACGACGATGGCGCCCATGATCCACCCCGACCACGTGGCGCGCGTCCTGGGCTTCATCGAGCGGGCCCGCGAGCACGGTGACCGCATCGTGCGTGGTGGTGCCCGGGTCGGCGATTCGCTGCACGTCGAGCCGACGCTCGTGGAGCCGGTGTCCAACGACAGCGAGATCGTCCAGCGCGAGGTCTTCGGGCCGGTGCTGACGCTGCAGACGTTCACCGACGAGTCGCAAGCGGTCGAGCTGGCCAACTCGACGCCCTACGGGTTGTCGGCGATCGTCTACACGGGCTCGCGGGAGCGCGCCGAGCGAGTCGGGCGGGCCGTCCGCAGCGGGATCGTCTGGGTCAACACGTTCCTGGTGCGCGACCTCACGGCACCGTTCGGGGGCATCGGCATCTCCGGGATCGGCCGGGAGGGCGGGGACTACGCCCTCGACTTCCACAGCGACCTCAAGACGCTCCAGATCGCCGAGCAGACGACGAGCTAGTACGGGCGAGGGCATCTCGCGCGTCGCTCAGCTGAGTTCTTGGGCGAGCCCGATGAGGATGCCTTCAGGCCCGCGGACGTAGCAGAGCCGGTACGCGTTCTCGTACTGGACCACGTCATTGCTGACGAGCAGGGCGCCGTGCTCGACCAGCCGGTCGAGGGTGTCGTCGATGTCGTCCACGGCGAACATCACCCGGAGGTAGCCCAGGGCGTTCACCGGGGCGTTCCGGTGGTCGGCGACCACCTGCGGAGCGAGGAAGCGCGAGAGCTCGAGCCGGCCATGGCCGTCCGGGGTGCGCATCATGGCCATCTCGACGCGTTGGTCGCCCAGGCCGGTCACGCGCCCTGCCCACTCGCCCTCGACCAGGCCCCGCCCTTCGAGCTCGAGGCCGAGCTCGCTGAAGAAGTCGATCGCCGCGGCGAGGTCTTCGACGACGATGCCGACGTTGTCCATTCTGAGAGCCACGGGGCGAGCGTAGGGAACCAGCGACGGGTGCCTCCGGAGGCGCGCCGGGCGATCCTCCGGACGAACCGGTCGGGTTCGCCGTCCTCGAGCTCCCGTCGCGCGACGTTGCGCTGGAGTGGGCGGGCCGCTTCGCAGTCGCCTGCCGGGGCCCGCACGAGGTCTGCGAGCTCAAGTACGACCCGGAGTCCTGAGCCGGCCAGCTGCGGGCACAGGCATCGTCGAGACGGACCTCACACCGGCCGGCTACTCGGCGATCCACGACATCGTCGTGCAGCCCGACGGTCGCATCGTGGCCGCGGGCTACACCGGCGCGGCCATCGGCGACCGAGACTTCGGGCTCGTCCGCTACCGCACGGACGGAACCCTCGATCCCACCTTCGGCGGTGGTGACGGCGTCGTGATCACTGACCTCGGTGGGCAGGACCCGAACCTGCCGACCATGGCACTCGCGCCGGACGGGTCGATCGCCGTCGGCGTCTCGACGTGGGGACCAGGCGAGCAGAGGCTGCTGCTCGCCCGGTACCGCAGCGATGGCTCGCCTGACCTGGCGTTCAGTCCGGGCGGGTGGCGGCTCTACGACCTCCCGGGGGCGCTGCTGTCGATCAAGGACATGGCCGCGGACGCATCGGGCAAGGTCATCATCGGCGGCGGGACCTACGACGACGAGGGCGTCGACGCCAAGCACCTGCTTGTCAGGATCGCCGACCGGAGCACTCGATCCGGACTTCGGCGTCGGCGGCGTGGCGAGGTGGGTGCAAGGCCCCGGCCAGGCCGAGGTCCGCAGCGTGGCCATCCAGCGCGATGGACGCATCGTCGCCGCCGGGTTCACCGACTACGGGCGCCGCGAGACCATCGCCCGCTCCCTGCCCACGGGTCACCCTGACCCGTCGTTCGGCGCCGCCGGCTACGTCACGACGCCACTCGCCGGCTCGTTGCAGGGTGCCGACCGACCCGGCAACGACGTGACCATGCTCCTCGACGGACGGATCGCCGTGGCGGGTGACATCTGGTCCGGGCCACCGCACGTGCGCGTCGCCGTCGTGACACCAGGTGGTGCGCCCGACCCCTCCTTCGATGGCGATGACGGGGTGGTGGAGCTCGCGCTCGGTGACCCGCAGGCCCTCGACCAGGGCGGGATCCTCGCGCCGACCCGCACCGGCGCGATCATCGTCGCCGGCACGGACCGCGTGGCCGGTCTCGACGGCACGATGGAGGTCCTCGCCGTTCGCAGCGTTGCGCCCGTGCCGAGCTGACGGCCCGGTGTCGGCGGGCTACGGGCTCGGACGGGACGCACGCCCGCATCCCGGCTTTCTCGGGCAGTCGGAGCCGCGGTTACAGGACGTTGCCATCAGGCGGCTCGCTGGAGTCGAGAAGGACCGGCGTCGTGCTGGCCAGAGAGGGTGTGTGGACGGACCGTCGCCGCATCCGCACCGGCGGGGGGACCAGGCCGCGCGGCGGCACTCTGTCGACCTGGGCGCGCCGGGTCCCGATATCGAGACCCGGCGCGCCAGATGATGGGGCAGCCGCGAACGCTCGGACAGCGGCGTGGAAGGGCGGGAGCTAGTGCGGGCGTGGCGCCGGGCCGCCGGTCCAGCCGGCAGGCGGGCGGGCGAACCAGATGTGGATCTGACCGGTGCCGATCGCGTTCTCGTACTCGCTGTAGCGCTCGCCCGTGGCCACGCAGGACCGGCCACCGATGGCTCCGACCATCATCAGGTAGTGGCCGAACATCGCCTCGGGACGCACCTGCAGGAACTCGGGCATCGTGTCGATCACCCGCGCGTGGTCCCCGGCATCGAACCACTCGATCCGCTCGAGGTCGGCGACGCGTGCCGCAGGTGTCCGGATGTGGACCGGGTCGGACGCCTCATGCGCCCGCAGATCCTTCAGCTTCCAGAACGTGTGGCTCATCGCGCCGCTGGCCAGCAGCACGACACGTCGGTCGCTGCGGGCGATCGCCCGGCCGATGGCCTCGCCGACGACGAGGAAGTCGTCGCTCTCCGCCGTTTGCGCCGTGCTGACGCTGACCCATCGCTCGGCGCCCTGGAGGAACGGCAGCAGGTTCGTCGTCGGGTAGTGCACAGGGAGATACGGATCATCGATGGGCGTCATCCACGACCCGGCGGATGCGACCTCATCGGCGATCAGATCGGCCAGCTCGGGGTCGCCCGGGTAGTCGTAGGGCATCTGGCGCATGCCCCGCGGCAGCTCCTCCGAGGTGAAGAGACCTGCGCGCCGCTCGTGGGCGGCGACGACGAACTCGACGGTGGTGTGCCAATGCGCGTCGAACACCACGATCGTGTCCGGCCGCAGCTGGTCGATCTGCTCGGCCCGCATCCGATGCAGCCCTGGCACGAGGCTGATCTCCTGACCACCGTTGAGCTCCCGGCGCACCGCTTCCGGCAGCACCATCGTCGGGACGTGGGCGACCAGTGCGGCGCCGACGACCTCACCCATCGCAACCCACCTTGCGCCCCTCCGCTCGGCCGGCGATCATCCGTCGAGGTCCTCCATCGAGCGCAGCACCTTGCGCAGCAACGTCGCCAGCTGCGCCGACTCACCACCGCTGAGCCCGGCCACGACCCGGCGCTCACCCTCGTTGAAGCGGGCGAACAGTCCGCCCATCAGCTCGTCGCCCCGGGAGGTCAGCGCGACCCGCACCAGCCGCCCGTCGAGCGGATCGCGGCGCCGCGTGGCCAGGTCGCGACGCTCCAACGTCCCGACGACACCGGTCAGCGTGCCCTTCGTGACGCCGGCGTCGACGGCCAGGTCGTGGGTCGCCATTTCCCCCCAGACCCACAGGACCCACAGCACGGTGAACGCGGTGAACGACAGCCCGACGTCGGCGAGCACGCTGCGCTCGAGGTGCCCGCGCGCCGCGCTGGCGACCCGGAACACGTTGGCCACCGCGGCCATCGACGCGAAGTCGATGTCGACGTCGGACCCGAGCTCGTCGAGGCGCGTCGCCACGTCGCGCTCGGCGCGCAGGAGATCGCCTGCGTCGCTGGATGACAGGGCCCGGCGCACGTCAGCTCCCCGCGACCACGCGGCCGGACGCACAGCGGACCAGCCACCCGAACAGACCCTCCGTCGCGGCACCGGACATCAGCTCGGGATGCCATTGCACGGCGACGACGTCGTGGCCGGGCCACTCGATCGCCTCGATCGTGCCGTCGGTGCCGACGGCCGCGACGACCCAGCCGGGTGCAACCTCGTCGATCGACTGGTGGTGCAACGAGTTGATGGCCACGTGGTCACCGACGAGATCGTGGACCACGGTCCCCGGGACGACCGAGGCGCCGTCGACCGCAGTGTCCGGCGCGATGTCGTAGCGGCCGTGACCCGGGACGTGTTGGTGCAGCGTGCCCCCGGCCCACACGTTCAGCAGCTGGAGCCCGCGGCAGATCCCCAGCACGGGGAGGCCGTCGTCGACGGCCAGGTCGACGAGCGCGAGCTCGAAGCGATCACGGTCGGGCTCGGTCCGTTGGGTCGCGGAGGCCCGGATGGCGCCGTAGCGCGACGGGTCGACGTCGGCGCCGCCGGAGAGCACCACGCCGTCGAGCCGCCCGGCGTACTCGGCCGGGTCGACGTGCTGCGGCAGGTGGACCGGCAGCCCACCGGCCGCCGTCACGGCACGCGCGTAGGGGCTGATGTAGATGTCGACGTCGATGGCGTCCATGTTGGCGACGAGACCTCGCACGTCGGCACCGACCTTGCGCCGGCCGCTGAGGCCGATGAGTGGAGGCCGCGTGATCATTCGGATCCGAACGATACGCCGCCCGACGGCCCTCCTGCCCAGCGGGGCGCGCCCGCGGGCACCGTCCCCCGCGGACATTGGCACGTTCGTCGGGTCGTGGTTCCATGGTCACCATGAGGCGGCGGTCGCGCTTCGGGAACCGGACGGACGCCGGGGAGGCGTTGGCGGCCGAGGTCACGAGGCTGCTCGGGCCGACACCGACTGGTCTCGTCCTGGCTCTTCCCCGGGGCGGGGTGCCCGTCGCCGTCCCGGTCGCCCACGCGCTCGGTGCCGAGCTCGATCTCCTCGTCGTGCGCAAGATCGGTGCTCCCGGCCACCGGGAGCTGGCCATCGGCGCCGTGGCGTCCGGCGGCCTCGTCGTGACGAACGGCGACGTCATCGCCGAGCTCGGGCTGAGGAGCGAGGACCTCGCCGGGCCGACGGCGCTGGCCCGCGAGGAGCTGGCCGGGCGCGAGCGCCGACTCCGGGGCGACCGAGCCCGGCCCCCGTTGGCGGGGCGGCCCATCGTCATCGTCGACGACGGCCTGGCGACTGGGGCCTCGATGCGCGCCGCGATCCAGGCCGTGCGGACGGCCGGACCGGGCCGTCTGACCGTCGCCGTGCCCGTCGGCCCGCCCGACACCTGCGCCGCGCTGGCCGCGCTCGCCGACGATGTCGTGTGCCTCTGGCAACCCGTCGGCTTCAGCGCCGTCGGCGAGTGGTACGTCGACTTCGGGGAGACGACCGACGACGAGGTGCTGCAGCTCCTCGCCGGCCGTTGAGTCCCTCCCGGCTGGTCACGCCGCGGCACGGCGCCGGCCGGATGCCACCAAGACGGCGAACGCGCCGACCGCGAACAGGATCGACCCGAGCCGCGCCGCCGGCCGCGTCGGGCCTCCCGTCACCGGGATCGTCGGCGTCGGGAGGATCGTCGTCGATGTCGGGGGCAGCGTTGGCGGGAGCATCGTCGTCGATGTGGTGGACGTGGGTGTCGTGCTCGTCGTCGTCGCGACCGTGGTCGTCGGCGGCATCGTGGTGGTGGTGGGCGTCGTGGTCGTGGTGGGCGTGGTGGTCGTGGTGGTCGTGGTGGTCGTCGAAGCTGTCGTCGTCGTGGTCGGCATGGACGTCGTCGTGGTGGTCGGGGCGGGCGGCGGAGCCGGGAACGGGATGCTCACGGAGACGGGTGGGCCGGGAGTGGCGAGGCGCTGCGAGCCGGGAGCGACGAGCGCCACGGCGGCACCGGGGCCCTGGGCGCTGGCCCGCAGCGCGACGACGCCTTCGGGCAGGGTGATGGAGGCGACGCCGTCGGCGCCGGTCGTCGCCGTCGTCGACCAACGCGGTGTGTCGAGGCCGTCGTCGAACGTGACCGCGGCACCGGAGATCGGGCCGCCGGGTCCGAGCAACGTGACGCGTGCGGTGCGGCCGGCGACGTGGGGGTCGGCCAGTGCCCACGGCCCGCGACGGGCGATCGCCTCGGCGTGCAGCGCAGCCACCGTCTGCTCGACACCGTCGAGCCGGCCGATCCCGAGCGCCCGCACCTCGACGTCGTCGCCGTGCCAGACCGGTCCACCGGTCCGCCGCTGGGCGTCCGTGAACCGCCAGGCCAGCACGTTGATGGCTGCGGCCTGCTCGTCGGACGGCCGACCCGACGCCAGGTAGGCCCAGGCCAGGTAGCCGAGCTCGGGGCCGAGCGCGACGGTGGTGTCGACGACGTAGTCGGCCTGCAGCGAGTGGCCGACGTCAGCCTGCACGCAGACGGCCAGGACCGTCGACCCGTCGGCCATCGCGACTTGATAGGCGCCGAGCCCGTTCACGCCGTAGTCATCGACGACGAGCGGGCCGCCTGCCTCGGCCGGCGTGATCCCGGGATCCCACTCCGCGACGATCCGGGCCGCACCGGGAGGCGGAGACAATGACGGCGACCCGACGAGCGCCGACAGCGCGCAGAGCGATGTGATGATGACGGAGAGCTCCATGCCTCCCTGGGCACATCGAGCGTGGGGAAAGGGAAAGCGCGCGACACTCGCAGCGTGCCGGCGCCGGGCGAGCTCGATCTGGACACGATCCTCGACGGGCTCGGTGTCGAGCGCCGCCCGGGTGTCTACGGATACGTGGCGGCACCGGCCGGCACGGCGCCGCCATCCGACGCGCTCGCCGTGATCGACGAGGGCGCGGAGGTGTGCTGGGTGCTGCCGGTGGACTCACCGGCCGCGACCGACCTCGTGTTCCCGTGCGCCTGGTTGACGCTGCGGGTGGCCAGCTCGCTCGATGCGGTCGGCCTCACGGCGGCGTGTGCCTCGGCGCTCGCCGCTCGGGCGATCCCGGCGAACATCATCGCCGGCCTGCGCCACGACCACGTCCTCGTCCCCGACGAGCGGGCCGCCGAGGCCATCGCCGTCCTGCGCGCGCTCGGCGGTCGAGTGGACGCCGCCGACGGGCCGCCCGGAACCGAGCGCCGCGCCTAGCGTCGAGCCGTGAACGCGCTCCCCCTGGTCGATCCCGCGACCAACCCGTACCTCCGCGACCGGTTCGCACCCGTCCATCGCGAGATCGACACATCCGACGTGCGGATCGAGGGCGATCTCCCGGCCGACCTCGTCGGCACCTACATCCGCAACGGTCCCAACCCGCGGTTCCCGCCGCTGGGCAGCTACTCGTACCCGATGGAGGGCGACGGGATGCTGCACGGGGTGTGGATCGAGCCGGGGCACATCCGCTACCGGAACCGCTGGGTTCGCACGAACGGCATGAGGGCCGAGGAGCGCGCCGGGCGGGCGCTCTACGGGGGCGTGATGACCCCGGCGTTCGTCGACATGGCGCTCCTCGGCGACGACCCCGACCCGGGGTGGCCCACCAAGCTCGACGCCTTCATCAACATCGTCCATCACGCCGGCCGCTGGCTGGCGCTGGAGGAGGGCACCCCGGCTTACGAGGTGACCGCCGAGCTCGAGACCGTGGGCCGCTTCGACTTCGCCGGGGGGCTGCCGGCGGGTCTCACCGCTCATCCGAAGGTCGACCCCCGGACCGGCGAGATGGTCGTGTTCCGCTACGACGTCGAGCAGCCGTACCTCACGTGGGCCGTGATCGGCTCCGACGGCACGGTGACGCGGCCGGCGACACCCGTTGACGGCGTCGAGCACAGCGTCATGATCCACGACTTCGCGATCACCGCCCGCTGGATCGTGATCGTCGTGGCCCCGGCCGTGTTCGACATCGATGCCATGCTCAAGGGCGACCCGCTGCTGTCGTGGCGCCCCGAGCTCGGCACGCGCGTCGCGCTCCTCCCGCGCGACGGCAACGGACCGACGCGGTGGATCGAGGGCGACGCGTGGTGGGTGTGGCACCTCGCCAACGCGTTCGACGACGGTGACGCCGTCACCGTCGACCTGCCGATGTGGCGCGCCCCCGGGTTCTTGAGTCCCGGCACCGAGAACGACTGCGCCTTCGTCCGCGCCGTGCTCGACCCGACCCGCGAGACGATGGACGTCACCCGGCTGCACGACGCCTTCTGTGACTTCCCGCGAGTCCCCGACTCCCTGGTGTCCCGCGAGGAGCGCTACGTGGTGCTCACGGCCGGCGTCGGCGGTCACGACATCGTGCCGGGTGAGCACGATGCGCTGTGCCGCGTCGACCTCACGACCGGTGAGTGGGTGCAGTTCGAACCGGGGGGCGTCGTCGGCGAGGCGGTCATCGCACCGCGTCCGGGCGCGACCGACGAGCTGGACGCGTACTACCTCGCGTTCGTGACCACGTTCGGCGACCCGCACACGTCGCTCGCCGTGTGGGACGCAGCGGCGTTCCCGGGACCGCCGCGGGCCGTGATCCACCTGCCGCAGCGCGTCCCCAACGGCCTGCACGGCAACTGGTTCGCGGCCCGCTGACGACGGCGACCGGACGTCGATGGCAGGCTGCACCCCGATGGATGCGGTGCGTGTCGGTCTCGTCGGCGCAGGTCCATGGGCGACGGGCTTCACGGCACCGCTGTTGGCGGCCGGGCCGGCGTGCACGCTCAGTGCCGTCTGGGCCCGACGACCCGAGCTCGCCACGGCGCTGGCCGCCAGGCACGGCGCCATCGCCGTCGGATCCTTCGACGAGCTGCTCGCCGCATCCGACGCCGTCGCCTTCGCCGTGCCGCCCGACGTGCAAGCCGACCTCGCCGCCACGGCGGCGCGCGCCGGGCTACCGGTGTTGTTGGACAAGCCGATCGGCCTCGAGCTGGCCCAGGCCGAGCGTCTGGCCGACGCCATCACGGCGAGCGGGGTCGTGTCGCAGCTGATCCTGACCAACCGCTACCTGCCGGCCATGCGGAGGTTCCTGGAGGGTGCGGCGGACCTCGAGGCGACGGCCGGACGGGCCACGTTCCTGGGAGACGGCGCCGTGCCCGGCCACGCCTTCGCGACGTCGTGGCGCCTCGCCCACGGCGGGCTCCTGGACCTCGGCCCTCACGTGCTCGACGCGTTGGACGTCGCGCTGGGCCCGATCGTCGGCGTCGACGCGGTCGGTGATCCGTTCGGCGTGGTCGCGCTGACCTGCCGCCACGAAGGCGGGGCGATCAGCCAGGCCACGCTGTCGGCGACCACACCGGTCGAGCCGAGCGGGCTCGTCGTCGAGCTCTTCGGTCCGCACGGTCGGCGGGTGCTCGACACCACGACCGACGACCCCGAGATCGAACGTCGGGACCGGGTGGCCACGATGGACGCAGTGGCCGGCGAGTTCGCGGCTGCCGTGCGCACCGGCATCTCTCACGAGCTCGACGTCCATCGAGGGCTGCACCTGCAACGCCTCATCGACACGGCCGCGTCGCGGCTGGCGGCAGCGCGCTGATCTCGTCGCCGGTGCGGATCGTGCCGGTCACGACGACCTTGGCGTTGACTCCTCGGACGTTGAGGCGCGTCCCGACCTCGGAGTTGACGAAGCGCATCGCCGCCAGCCCGAAGCGCCGCGTGAACTTGGCGCACCCGCGGTGCGGCACGTCGGTGACCTCGATGACCGCCTCGCCGACGCGCAAGCGGGTCCCGGGCGGCAGTTCCGCGGGCCCGAGGTGGAGGTCCACGAAGAGCTGGTCGCCGGCCAACGGCCAGCGGGCGCGGGAGCCGGCGATCAGCTCGATGGCGCGGGCGTTCATCATGTTGAGCTGCATCCCGGGGTGGGGCGAGCGGTCCGGCGTCCTCGTGCTCGGCCGATCCGCCCACGTGTCACCGACGAGCCCGATGGCGACGTCGAGCTGGGCCGTGTCGACGACCTCGCGCTCCCCGATGCGGGGCCGCCGCACGATCAGCTCGAGGCGGCCGGCGCCGACGGGAGACGCAGCGATCGCAACGGTGCCGGCGGCCAGCTCGTCGGGTGTGCGGTGGTCCTCGGTGGCCTCGTCCATCTCCCCATGGTCGCGGACGCAGGGCTCTCGACGAGGCCGGGTTCAGCGGGTGACGACGGCCTGCGTCTGGGTGACCTGGGCGACGGACTTGCCGCGATCGTCGGCGAGATCGGTCTGCACGACGATCGTGGTACGACCGACGTGCAAGGGACGAGACGTCGCCCTCACCGCACCCTCGCGGACGCCGCGGAAGAAGTTCGTCTTCGACTCGATCGTCGACGTCGTCGCGCCCTCGGGCAGGTTCAAGAACGCGCACACGGCGCCGACGCTGTCGGCCATCGCCATCAACGCCCCACCGTGCAGCGCCCCGCCGATGGTGCACAGGTCGGACCGCCACGCCATCCGGCCCGTCACCTCGCCCGGCCCGACGGTGTCGAGCTGCAGGCCGAGGCCGACGGCGAACGGCATCGTCGCCACGAGGTCGTCGCTCATGCTCACCACGTTGGCCGATGTCGCGCCCGCATGTCCACGACCCGCACGGTCATCTCGGGCGACACGCTGGCGCTCATGGCTCGGGGTTGTCGCCGATCAGCACCGGCACCGAGGTGACGACCGTGTTGGGCCGGTACAGCAGCCGCGCTTTGAGCGCGAACGCCGACTGGTTGTGCAGCCAGTGCTGTTGCCACGGCGTCACGAACTCGGGGATCACGACGGTGATCACGTCGTCGGGGTTCTCGGCGTCGAGCTCGTCGAGGTACTCGAGGACCGGGCGCGTCAGCTCGCGGTACGGCGAGTGGATCGTGTGCAGCGGCACCCGGATGTCGTGGTCGTGCCAGGCCTGGGTCAGCTCCGCCTGCTCCTCGTCGTCGACCACCACCGACACGGCGATGAGCTTCTCGGGCGCCAACGAGCGGGCGTACTGCAGCGCATCGATCACCCCGCGATGCACGGAACCGACCAGCACGACGACGAGGTGGGTCCGGCGCGGCGGCCGGTAGTCGCTCGTCACCTCCACACTCGCCTTCACCATCCGGTAGTGGCGGTTGATCGCCCGGAACCCGAAGACGAGCACGGGGATCACGACCGCGGGGATCCACGCACCCTCGGTGAACTTCGACACCACGACCACGAGCGCGACGATGCCCGTCGCGACGCACCCGACGCCGTTGACCGCCGCGGACAGCCGCCAGCGCGGCTCGCGCAACCGG